>JACXUD010000016.1 GCA_014764025.1 Campylobacterota bacterium
AGAGGCGGAAAAGATTTTTAATACGATGCTCCACTCCTCATTTACAACACAACTCTTTTACCACACGCTCGCCTTTATTTGGATCACCTATGTCCTCACAAAAGGTATCAAAGCGGGGATTGAGAAGATGAATATGATTCTTATGCCGGCTCTCATGCTGATCCTTGGCGGCATGTTCTTATACGCACTCTCGCTTGATAGCTTCTCGCGTGCATTTGATTTCATGTTCGCACCCGATTGGTCAAAGCTCAACTCCGAAGCCTTTGTAACGGCTGTAGGACACGCATTCTTTACCCTCTCTCTGGGTATGGGTGCCATTATGACCTACGCCGCTTCGATGGAGAAGGGTTCCAACCTTGTAAAAAGTGCCGGCATGGTCGTCTTTTTGGATACCGCTATCGCCCTTGTCGCAGGTCTGATGCTCTTTACGTTTC
Source organism: Campylobacterota bacterium (assembly GCA_014764025.1). GTDB lineage: Bacteria > Campylobacterota > Campylobacteria > Campylobacterales > Sulfurimonadaceae > JACXUD01. The sequence continues at coordinate 435 of JACXUD010000016.1, forward strand.
TTTATGAATACGGTGCCGGTCCGGCTAAAGGGCCGGGTCTTGTCTTTATTTCGCTCCCGGCAGCGTTCTATGAGATGGGAATAGTGGGTAATGCTTTTGCGATTCTCTTCTTCATTGCCCTCGCCTTTGCAGGTTTAACCTCTTCCGTTTCTCTTGTAGAGCCGATGGTGCAATATTTTATAGACCGCTTCAGCTGGAGCCGTCTCAAAGCCTCCATCAGCATGGGGCTCTTCTTCTATCTGTTAGGTATTCTTGCCATTCTCTCGAACATCGACGGCTCCAAAGAGCTGCTAACATGGGGCGAGCGAAACTTCTTTGATTGGGTCGATTTTGTGACTGCCGCGATTATGCTGCCTTTGGGTGGATTGATTATGGCTATTTTCATAGGTTTTGTTCTGCCGCGCTCTCAAGTAGAATCAACCATGAAGCCTCAATTAGGCTACGCATTTGACGCGTGGTATTTCTCTTTGCGATACATCACCCCTGTTGCCATGTTTATCGTTATGCTCTCGCTCATGGGGGTTTTAAAAACATGAATCCTCTCAAGCAAGAGTCGTTGGAGATTCTCGAGTCATTCAACATAGCGCCAAACTCTACCATAGAGTTTAGCGTTAACGAGCAGAGCTATACCCTGAGTTACGAGTGGATCATCGACTCCTTTTTGCAAGCCAATGAAGAGTCGCAGATCCTCTTTGTCACGGCTCTTAAAAAAGCCGCCAAGAGTGATAATATCGGAGTGGAGAAGTTTTTTGAAGGGATGGGGCAGCTCATCCTCATGACACACTTGTCACAAAAGGTCACACTTTAAACTCACATGCCGAAACTTTTGGCATGTGAAAAGAGTATTAGAACTGAATGAGTCCGTCAATCGGGCTTGAAGCCGTTGCGTAAGGACGTTTTGGAATACGACCTGCCAAATAGCTTAAACGACCTGCGATAACGGCATGTTTCATTGCCTCTGCCATCGCCATCGGGTTTTGTGCCTGAGCGATCGCCGTATTCGTTAGAACTCCCTCTGCGCCTAGCTCCATAGCGTACGCTGCATCGCTTGCACACCCTATGCCGGCATCAACGATGACCGGTACGCTAACGGCTTCACGGATAAATACGATGTTATACGGATTTTGAATCCCAAGACCGCTACCGATAGGTGCAGCAAGCGGCATGATCGCGTGTGCGCCTGCATCTTCAAGGCGTTTTGCCATGATCGGGTCATCGGAAGTGTAAGCCATAATAGTAAAGCCGTCTTTGGCCAGGATTTCACACGCCTTAATGGTCTCTAGCACATCAGGGTAGAGCGTCTTTTGCGTATCGCCGATCACTTCGAGTTTGATAAGATCGATCCCCGTCGCCTCACGCGTGAGCCTAAAAGTCGTGATCGCCTCTTCTGCCGTCGTACAGCCCGCAGAGTTTGGCAAGAACTTGACGTTGGTGCCTTTAAAGGTATCGCGAAGGTTCTCTCTGTTTGGGTCGGTGATATTGAGACGGCGAACCGCAACCGTGATGAGTTCGCTTCCCGAAGCCAACGTTGCCGCCTTTGTGGTCTCGAAATCTTTATACTTCCCGCTTCCAACAATTAAACGGCTTCCAAGCTCATACTTTCCGATTTTTAAAATATCATTCATTCTATTTTCCTGCATATTTATTGTGTGCGTGTCTTATAACACAGACTCTCTTAGAGTTTTCCAATAAGCCAGATCAACTCCTGCGGGGTAAGTGAAAAATCAGCCCCTGAGTAGATTTGCGACAACTTGGCATGTGAAAGCGAAGCCGTAAGGGCAGCATCGATCCCGCTATACCCCTGCGCCAAGAGTGCGCCGACAAGACCGCTTAACACATCACCGCTGCCGCCCTTGGCAAGCTTCACGCTTCCATGCGGGTTCACGAAGAAGGTTTCGCCGTGAGCGATGATGACGTTTGCACCTTTAAGTAGAAGCGTAACATCGGGATAGCTGTTTGCAAAGAGCTCCGCATAATAAAAACGGCGCTCTTGAAGCTGCTGCACCGTTATATCTGCCAGCTTTGCGTGGCGCAGCAAAGAGGCGAACTCTTTTGGATGCGGCGTAATGACCAGATGCTTTCGTTCCAACACCTTTGTGATTAACGGCATGTGAAAAAGGTCGGCATCGACGATCATCGGCAGCTCATGCGCAAAGAAGCGCTCCAGATCTTCAGTGCCATAGACCTCGCCAAGCCCCATACCGATTGCGACTGCCGTCGTGTTTACAGGCAGCTGCTCCGAGTGCATCAGCTCGTATGGAGTGTTTGCCGTGTTATATCCCACGACGCTTACAAGCCCTGCACCGAAGCGAAGCGCCGCTTGTGCACTGATAAGCGCCGCACCGCTCTTCTCGCCGCTAATACATGCTAGATGCCCGTAGCTCCCTTTATGCGAGCTCTTCTCGCTTCTTGTAGGGAGCTTCATATCGCCCATATCCAGCATATTCCATCTGCTTGGAAGTTCATAGAACTCTCGCGGCAGACCAAGATCGACCACCTCTATCTCGCCCACATAATCTTTTGCACCGTCCAAAAAAAGCGATTTTTTAAGTGCACCCATCGTAAGCGTTACGTCTGCTTTAAAAGTTCCATCGGCACAAACGCCGCTTTGCTGCAAGCCTGATGGAACGTCGCACGCGATTTTAAACGCCTTTATGCTCTTTAGGCGCTGCATCACACGCTGCATACCCGCATCGAATTCGCCGCTAAAGCCCGTACCTACAACCGCATCTACGAGCACGTCATAAGCATCTTCAGGCTCTTGGCATGTGAATATATCAAGCGAATCCGCACGTCGCTTTTGAAGCTGTGCCATTTGAGACTTGGGAGTTTTCACATGCCAAAGGGTGACTTTGTAAAGAGGATGGAGCAGACGCGCAAGGGCAATCCCGTCGGCACCGTTATTGCCGCCGCCCGCTGCGATAAGAAGCGTAGAGCGGAGCTGAAAGTTTTTTTTGATGTAAGCGGCCATGCCCTCAGCCGCGTGTTCCATCAAAAGCTCTTCGCTTAGATGAAACTCCGAGTAGGCTCTTTGATCGAGTGAGCCTACCTCATCATAGAGCCTCTGCATAGGACTACTCTAGACCCTCATACTCATCTATCTTGACAAGATAGCTTTTGATGTCGTTAAATAGGAGCGTTCTATGCGCCGAACGGTATTGATGCAAAAACTTGTTTTTCGGAAGTGTTTTCAAGATCGCCGTGTTGAAGTAGTTGAGGTTTGAACATCGCCCAAGGTACAAGAACGTAAAGAGAAGTTTGATCTGCGGGTTCTCAAATATCTCATGCGGCTGTGCAAGGAAGGTAAAACCGTATTTTTTGAGATTCAAGAAACCGAGCATATAGAGCAAAAAGTCCTCGAATTTCGTGTAAAAACCGTTAAGGTTCTCGATATCGTGGAAGAAGTAGTAGTAGTTCTCAAGCAGCCCTTGCGTCTGGAGCGTCTGTGTCAGTTTACTTTTGATATCGCGTTTGTTCGAGAAGTATTTCGGGTTTACCGCCATATAGATATGTTTTTTCTCTGCTATGAGGGCATCAAGTTCTGCTTTGAACGCATCGCTCTCATCAAAGCGGATGTAGTTGAAGTGCTGGTCTTTATAACGAAGCTCGATCTCGTCTTCGTTGGAATCGGCAAAGTCAAGATAGAGCGTCGCGACACCGTTGTCTATCACGAAGTTACGGATCTTGCAGGCCAGATTCGTTTTGCCCGCACCCTGCTCCGCCAGTATCAACGTGTTGTAAAAAAGGGTTCGTTGTTCTAGTTTCAGAGTATCGATACTGCTCTCAAATTTTCCGATAATATCTCTCATCTTTCTCTCCGTAAAAAATTTTGCTAAAAATTATATCTTAAAATAAAAAAGCGATGTTAAAGAGAGGCGAAAAAACGGGTATAATCTCACTATGAATTACATACAAATCGCTCAAGAGACCCTCCAGATCGAAGCCAATACGCTCTTGGATGCAGCTGCAACCGTATCCGACGAGTTCAATGAGGCCATAGCCCTTATTTTAGCCTGCCGCGGCAAACTCATCGTGAGCGGCGTGGGCAAATCGGGGCTTATCGGTGCAAAGATGGCGGCAACGTTTGCCTCTACGGGAACGCCGAGCTTCTTTTTGCATCCCACCGAGGCGCTTCACGGCGATTTGGGGATGATCGGCAGAGACGATGTGATTTTAGCCATCAGCTACAGCGGAGAGAGCGAAGAGCTCAGCGCCATCCTGCCGCATATCAAGCGCTTTGGAACGCCGATCATCGGCATGACGCGCTCAAAAAACTCCACCCTGGCAAAAGCAAGCGACGTAGTGCTCAACATCTTTGTGAAAAAAGAGGCCTGTCCGCTCGACATCGCCCCGACAAGCTCAACGACGCTCACATTGGCTCTAGGCGATGCTTTGGCCGTCGCTTTGATGAAGGCGCGCAACTTTCAAAAGAGCGACTTTGCATCGTTTCATCCGGGCGGCTCGCTCGGCAAGCAGCTCTTCGTCAAGGTCGCCGACTTGATGCGCACCACCGATCTGCCAATCATCGACAAGGATACAAGCGTTCGCGAAGCTATCGTCAAGATAACGGAAGGTCGCCTTGGAACGGTTATCATCACGGAGAACGAGAAGCTCATCGCTTTGGTAAGTGATGGCGATATCCGCCGTGCGCTTATGAGCGAGAACTTCTCGCTTGAAGATAATATCTACCGCTATGCGACGCACAACCCTATGAGCATCGACGACGCGCAGATGCTCGCAAGCAAAGCATTAGAGATCATTGAAGAGAATAAAATTCAGCTTTTAGTCGTAACCGACAAAGACAAAAGAGTTGTGGGGTTGCTCCACATCCATACACTTATCGAAAAAGGGATATCGTGAGACTCAATAAATACATCGCACACCACTCAAGCTACTCACGCCGTGAAGCCGATCGAGCCATCGAGGCCGGATACGTCAGAGTTGACGGCGTCGTCGTGACCGACCTCTCCACTCAAGTTGACGAACACCATAGCGAGGTCTATGTAAGCGGCAAAAAGGTGACCCCTTCGGACAAATACACCGTCATCGTCTATAACAAGCCAAAAGGGGAGATCGTCAGTAAAAAAGACCCCGAGGGCAGACGCACCATCTATGACACGCTCGAATCAAAATACAAACACTACATCCCTGTAGGACGTCTTGACTTCGCCACAGAGGGGCTTTTACTGCTAACGGATGCCTCAAAAGTGGCAACGGCGCTTATGGAGTCAGACCTAGAGCGCATCTATAAGGTCAAGATAAAAGGCGCCATCACTCCGCAGATGGAGAGTGCAATGCTCGAAGGCTTGGAGCTTAAAGACGCCACACAAGGTGCCCATGCAAAAAGCAAGATTACTTCGATGACCTTCGCTCCGTTTATCGGCTACAAGATCCACAAGAACGCCCCGAACTACTCGACGCTCAAAATCGCCATCAGCGAGGGGCAAAACAGAGAGATACGCCGCTTCTTCGCACACTTCGGCACCGATGTCATGGACCTCAAACGCGTCAGCTACGGCGATATCGAGCTCAACGCGCTTCCGACGGGGAAGACACGCTTTTTGACGAGAAGCGAATATGCAAAACTTGCCGACTTCCTCAAAGATACCGAGCGAAAAGCAAAAGAGGATAAAAAAGGGGTAAGTCATCCCGAACTCTCACATGCCAAAAACGATGAAGAGCCAAAGAGAGTGCCGACACACAAAAAGCCCTCTGCCCAAAAACCAAAAACAGATAGAACCAAAGCGCCGAAGAGATTTGAACCCATCAAAAAAGAGGGCAGATCAAACCCATCTAAAAAAAGGAGCCCAAAATGAAAACACTAAAATTCCCGACAAGCCATAAGACACAGCTGATGGATATCAGCAACGAAGTAAGCGAGGCCGTAATCGAGTCAGGCATAAAAGAGGGTATCTGCGTCGTATTCACACCGCACACGACTGCCAGCATCTTTATGTTCGAAAACCAAGACCCCGCTCTTCGCCGAGACCTTTTAAACGCGCTCAACCGCGTAGCGCCAAGCGATGTCGATTACCTGCACGTGGGCAAAAATGCGGCCGCTCACCTCAAAAGCTCACGTATGGGCAACTCGGTGAGCATTCCGGTCGTGAATGCAAAGGTGCTCTTTGGAAAATGGCAAGGGGTCTTCTTCGGCGAATTCGACGGACCGCGCCAACAAAGAGAGGTGTACGTCAAAGTCATCGCAGGCTGATAATTGCTCGACCTCACAGCCCAACTTCGCCCAAAAACTTTTGACGAGATAATCGGCCAAGAGCACCTCTGCTCTGTTGATGCGCCGCTTCGTGTCTTGTGCGAAAAGGGTGCACTCGGACACTCCTTTATCTACGGCCCTGCAGGGTGCGGCAAGACCTCGCTTGCACGTGTCATCGCTTCGACTATGGAGCTTCCTTTTTACGAGTTCAATGCCACATCATTGAAGATCGAGCAGCTTCGAAAGATATTTGACACCTACGCTAACACCCTTACAAAACCCCTTATCTTTATAGACGAGACACACCGTCTGGCCAAAAACCAACAAGAGGTCTTATTACCGATCATGGAGAAAAACCAAGCCCTTATCATCGGCGCTTCGACCGAAAACCCCTTCTTTTCGCTCACATCGGCTATCCGTTCACGCAGTATGCTCTTTGAGATCAAGGCTATATCGAACGAATCGCTTGCACAACTGCTTGAATCGACGCTTCAAAAATATGATCTGGCATGTGAAGATGACGCCAAAGAGTATCTCGTAGCAAGCTCAGGGGGCGATGCTAGGGCGATGCTGAAGCTTTTGGAGTTTGCAAGTGCCGTTGATACCACGATAACAAAAAAGCTGCTGCTCTCTTTACGCCCTAATGCTCTAAGTGTAGGCAGCAGTGAGGCGGGCGTGCATTATGATCTGGCAAGTGCGCTCATAAAATCGATCCGCGGCTCGGACATGGATGCCGCGCTCTACTACCTTGCACGGCTCATCGAAGGGGGTGAGAGCGCAGATTTCATCGCCAGACGTCTTGTCATCTTGGCCAGCGAAGATATCGGCAACGCCAACCCTCAGGCACTCATCTTGGCAAATGCTACGCTGCAAAGCGTTTTGCAGATAGGCTTTCCGGAGGCGAGGATATTGCTCTCTCAGTGTGTGCTCTATCTTGCCAGCTCTCCCAAATCCAACGCCTCCTATGAAGCGATCAACAAAGCACAGCAAGCAGTCCGAGAGGGAGTGATTCTTGATATTCCAAACAACATAAAACAGCGAAATACGGGCTATCTCTATCCTCACGACTTTGGCGGATGGGTCGATCAGCAATATCTCTCAGAGCCTCTTCATTTTGTGACACTCAAAGAGATAGGTTATGAGAAAAAGATGAAAGAGTGGCAGGAGAACTTAGCAAAATTAAAGTAATTTGCGCTAATATTTATTATAAACAGCAAGAAAAAAGGGAGAAACTATATGCAAATAAACACTTTAGGCAGCCGTATCACCATCACGGGGCATATCAAGGCTATGAGTGATTATCAAGATATCAAAAATGCGGTAGAACGTATCACCGCAACAAACCAAGCCGTTACGATCGAGATAAAAGATTCAATATCCATTACCTCGTCGGTTATAGGTTTTTTGAATAAACTTGTCCTTAAAGACAATATCAAGCTCACCATGATCGTCGGTGAGGACTCATTGATGAATCTCCTGGACGAGCTCAATCTAACTCAAACATTCAATGCCGTTAGAGCAAATAGATAGAGGCTCATTGATAGACAATCGTTTAAGACCCTGCTATGACAATATCTCAGGAGGAGAGAATCTAGCTATTCTTTGCGTAGAGGACGACACAACAACGCGTCTTCTCTACCATGCGATCTTCGAGGATCTCTCTTGCACCATCTTCTTTGCAAATGACGGCCTAGAAGCACTTGAGCTTTTTGCTTCCCACAAACCCGATATCATCATCACCGATTATCAGATGCCCAAGATGGACGGGCTTGAGTTTATAGAAAAAGTGCGTAAGCAAGATAGAGAGATCCCTATTCTTCTGGTCTCCGCCATCGAAGATATCAACGTCGTCGTCAAGGCGATCGAGCTCAATGTCAGCAGCTTTATCCAAAAGCCCATAGAGCCTCACGTCGTAGTTGAGAGGTTAGAAAAAGTTGCTGCGCAACTCATTGCGACCCGCTACATGGAGATGCAGCAGAAAAAGAGACTTCAACACCTTGAAGCCAAAGAGCGTTACTCGACCCTTCAAGAGGATTTGGCCTTTTCCAAAGAGCTCAACATCCTGCGCAACGACTACTACTACCAGCTTGCGGACGAAGGGCGCCAAACCCTTATAGATCTGCTCTATAAGCCGCTCGATATCCTCAGCGGCGATGCATATAGCGTTCGACGGATCTCCAGGGCAGCCACCTTTTACCTTATCGTCGATGGTATGGGCAAAGGGCTTTCCGCTTCGCTGAGCTCTATACTCCTTACCGCTTTTATAAACCATACTATCGATAAGATGCTTCAACAAGGCGAGTTTGAACTGAATCGTCTTATCCAAGAGTCACTAGAGTACATCCGCCCTATTTTGCTCGACGAAGAGGCGGTCGCGGTGGATTTCATACTCTTTGACGACTCTTTAGAGCAGATAGAATATGCCAAATTTGCGATGCCCGCCATGTTGCTTCAAAATAAAGACCGCACAATAATCAGGGTCAAATCTAACAACCCTCCGCTGAGCAAGTACTCTCAGAGCTTCACCCTCTCTTACTGCTCTATTCGCGATATCAAAAAGATTCTCTTTTTCAGCGACGGTCTAGTCGAGAATACGACTCTTTGCGAAAATACGCTCTATGCAAAATATATCGAAGAGGATTTCGCAAGCTCCTTTACAAAGAGCGAATTCAGAGAGAAGGTCTTTAAGAAATTCATCAAGAGCGAGGATGATATCACATTTATTTTCATCAATCGTCTCGATCTGATCGTCGAACTTATCGAAGAGCGGCGTTTTAGCTCATCGCTTGATGCCCTTGATGAAGCGAACGAGTGGTATGCCCAAACTCTAAGCAGCCTCAGCACAAACACAAAAGCGATTTATAATGCCAGCCTTGTCTTTACGGAGCTCTTTATGAATGCCTTTGAGCACGGCAACCTTGCGCTGAGTTCAAAAGAAAAACATGCCCTTTTGGAGAGTGATGGGTACATAGAGAGACTCATCCAGCTGCAAAACGGGTGCGATAAAGAGATAACGGTCAAGATTGAGAAGGTACTCTACGGCGATGCACTCTATACCATTACCAAAATAAGCGACGAAGGGGATGGGTTCGATACGAACATACTCAGCGAGATATTCAGAAACGCTCATTCCTTCAACGGACGCGGCGTATTCGTATCACGCAAATCTTCGCTTGGGATCTACTATAACGCAAAAGGGAACTCGGTTCTCTATCTACATAAGATAAGTTGATTGTTTTAAATTGAAAGGGTTTTACTTCGTGCGGATGCACGAAGCAAAGAGGAAGTTATTTGCTTAATGCTGCTTTTGAAGCCGCTACTACTGCAGTGAATGCAGCCGCATCGTTCATAGCCATATCAGCAAGAATTTTACGATCGAGGTTTACGTCAGCTTTTTTAAGACCGTTCATGAATGAAGAGTAGTTGATATCGTTCAAGCGGCAAGCTGCATTGATACGGATGATCCACAATCTTCTGAAGTCTCTTTTTTTCTGTTTTCTATCACGGAAAGCGTAGTACTGTGAGCGCTCTAATTGCTCTTTAGCTTTACGGAAGTGTTTTCTACGACCACTGTAGAAACCTCTTGCTAGTTTTAAGATCTTTTTGTGTCTTCTTCTACGAACGACACCAGTTTTTACTCTTGGCATTTTTTTCCTTTACTTTACCATCAACGTTGTGCTGTAGGTGCCACTCTTTGGTGGACTTGCCCAGATTCGACTCTGGAGTGATAAATGATCAAATTAGTTGATCATAGCCTTTACGTTTTTCTCATCAACCTTCGCGATTGTTCTTGGTTGATTCTGTTTTCTGCGAGTTGCTGCATCTTGTTTTGTCAAGATGTGGCGTCTGTAAGCCGTACCACGTTTTACAGAACCGTTTTTCTTAACTCTAAAACGCTTAACAGCGCTCTTTACCGACTTCATTTTTGGCATGAGTGGTTCCTCCTGTAAAATTCTCTGCTGTACAAATGTACTTTGAGGGCGCAATTATACCTAAATTTTGAAAAATTTGATACAATCCACCTCATGAAATCGATACAACACGTACAAAACGCCCTTGACGACCTCGCTTTAGAGGTGCAAAACATCTTGATGGACATCTCGCTCAATCTGACCGAAAAAGATAATCTGATGCTGCCGCTCTTGCAGCAAAAAAAGGTTTTGACACAGACGCTCGAAGACCTCAAATACCTTGAGGCGCACCCGCCAAGCCCAAATCAGCCCTGCGGCATCTCAAAGTACCGCAACGATTAATATTCGTTAAGCGGCTTGAGCTTATACAAAAAAGGCTCTTCGCCTCTAAGTTCCACATCCAGCAGATACTCCTCGGAGCTGTTCGCATCGACGCTCTTTTTATAGAGCCTAAAACGCTTCACCTCGCCCATACTCTCCGCAAAAAAATCGCTATCGGAGCTGAGCGGATACTCTTTGAATGCTCTGTGCGACTCAAGCCGATAGAGCTTCTCACCCTTTTTTATGTAGGCGATATAGGGGTTGATATTGTTATAGAGCGTATTTGAGCTTTGCATAAACACGACATCACTCACTCTATCTTGATTATGTATCGCAATGCTCTTGGCATGTGAAAGCGTGATGTCTAAAAAGAGTGCCTCTTTTTTTGCCTCGATCGTTGCAAGCTTCATCGACTTCTCTTTGAAATAAGCGTTCGAACTCCCCAACTCCGCATAGCTTTTATATAAAAAGATAAGCATAATCGACAAAATAGTAATGGAGACCATCATCTCTATTAGTGTAAAAGCGCCTCGTCTCATTGTACCCTCAGCCTCTTGAGCGAGCTTGAAGCCTCAAGAATCTTTATGGAACTCTGCCCCATCTCAAAATAGAGCGGGGTATTTGATTCTGACTCTGTTTTTTGAGCCTTCTCAACTCCGTCTATCATATCAATCGCATCCATGTCGATCTTTTGCAGCTCGCTGTAAGTGATATGAACTTTAGTGCTCTTTAACTTCCGCCGAAGTTCATCTTCGACCTCAAACCCCTCAATAAGTGCATCTAGCGTCGTCGATTCTTTTTCAAACCCATACTTTTCATTACCAACCAGCAGCGTCATATAGGCGTTTGCCTCTGCATCTTTAAGCGCATTTGAGAAGAGGAATTTGCGATTGGCGCTCATGCTAAAGAGTGCCATTATGACGACTACGATGACCATCACGCTCACCATCACCTCCATAAGCGTAAAGCCATTTTTGGCATGTGAGAATCTAGGCATGTGAAAGACCGATACGGATCGCCTCGTCTAAAGATGTCTCGCCTTTGAGCAAGTAGTATTTGAGCTGGGTAGCGATCGTCTTGAGACCCTTGGCTTCAAGATGTTTTTTGATCGTGTGCTCATCCGTCGTCGTCTTCAAGAGGTTCTTGACGCTATCGTCCATAACCAAAAGTTCACCGATAGAGCGCCTGCCTGCATAGCCGCTATAGCCACACGATCGGCACCCTGCAGCCTTATATATCTTGGCATGATGAGGGAGGTTGTAGTCTTTTGCAAACTCCTCTGCCAAGACATCCTCCTCTTTGCACTCGTCACACAGCACACGCACTAAACGCTGCGCAAGGATTCCAAGAAGCGAAGATGAGATCAAAAACGGCTCTATCCCCATATCGGCAAGTCGCGAGATCGTCGCGGCGGCAGAGTTGGTGTGCAGCGTAGAGAAGACCAAGTGCCCCGTAAGTGCGGCGCGCACGGCGATATTCGCCGTCTCTTCATCACGTATCTCCCCTATCATGATAACATCGGGGTCTTGACGCAGTATTGAACGGAGTGCCGCGGCAAAAGTGAGCCCCACTTTTTCATTCACCTGAATCTGCGAGATGTTGTCCGACTTGTACTCGACCGGATCCTCTACGGTGATAAGGTTCTTCTCCGGCGACTCCACTTCACGTAAGAATGAGTGAAGCGAGGTGGTCTTACCGCTTCCCGTCGGCCCCGTAACAAGGATGATCCCGTGCGATGCGCGAAGCAGCTTCTTCATATCAGCGATCACCTCATCGTTGAATCCAAGCTGTGATATATGCGGAATCTGAGAACTCTGCATCAAAAGACGCATAACGACGCGTTCGCCGTAGAATGTAGGCAGCACCGATACACGCACGTCAAGCGTCTCGCCCGCTATTTTTATCTGCGTTCGCCCGTCTTGCGGGATACGTTTTTCGGAGATGTCGAGGTTAGAGATGACCTTTATACGGCTCACAATCAGCGTGACGACACGTTTTTCAAGGTCTGCGTTTTTTATCAGCATCCCATCGATACGAAAGCGCACCTCGCCCTTTTTCTCTTGTACCTCAATGTGAATATCCGAAGCGCGCTTCTTGACAGCCTGATAAAAGAGGGCATTGACGAACTTGATGATAGGGGCAGACTCTTCACTAGTCAGGATATCGCTGCTGGTTCGCAAAAAGTCGGTTAAGGAGAGCTCCTCATCTTTGGCATCCCCCGCATTATCCTCCTGCATAGACTCTATCGCACGGTCGGTGCGCATCTCCAAATAACGGTTATAGAGTCTATCAAAGGAGTCCTCATCAAGCAGATGGAGCGGGTATTTTGTCTCTAATTTCGTATAGAAGTTGCTCGCTTCGACCAAATAGCGCTCCGACATGAAAGCACATAACTCATCACCCAGCTTTGCGAAGAGCAGATAGTTTTTTGTTAGAAGTTCAGTATCTAAACCTTCTACTTCACATGCCTCTAGCTTGATATTATGAAGCGGCTCTAGGTGTAGCATCACTCGTCACCCGCTTTGATGATTTTTGGTGCTTGAGGCTTCACATTCTCACCGATTTCACCTGACTCTACCCTCTCAAAGACCTTGTCGTTATACTCTTTTTGAATCTTTGCCAAGATACCCAGCTCCTCTTGAAGGAGCGAAAGCTTCTCACTCTTATCGATGATGTAAGGGGTCAAGATAACCACAAGGTTATCCTCCTCGTTCGTTTTGGACTTTGAAGAGAAGAGCCACTCGCCCAGCCAAGGAATATCGCCCAGCAGCGGTACTTTCGTGCGTGAGTTCTGCTCATAGCTCTTCACCAAACCGCCGATGACGATATTTTCGCCGTGACGCAAAATAGCCTGCGTCTTGACCTCTTGTTTTGAAGTGACCGGCTGACCTGTCGCATTGTTGCTTCCGTCATCAAGGATGTTCTCCAAGATCGTCTCGACATTGAGTGTCACTTTGTCGCTTGCAGAGACGCGCGGTTTGATCTTGAGTGTCAGACCGACATCTTCTCGCTTATAATTCTGTACCGTATTGGTCGTATTTTGCGTCGTTCCGCTTGAAATCGAGAGTGTCTTACCGACATAGATAGAGGACTCTTGGTTATTCACACACAAAATCGATGGGTTAGAGACCGACTGCGAAGCCCCTTTGGTCTGCAAAAAATCAAGCGTCGCACCGAGTGCGAGCGCACTCTTATTTCCAGATCCGATATTGCCCAGATAATCAAGCACCCCTTTTGATGCCGTACTTGTCAGCCCTGCATCGCCGAAATTCGCACTCATGGCGTAGATCCCGCTTGCAGAGACGTCACCCGCCGCAAAGCCGTACTTCACACCGATGCTCTTGGTCTTGTTGCTGTTGATGTTCACGATGCGCGCTTTGACATAGACCTGATACTTCTCTTTGTCGAGTTCATCGATGATAAGCTTCATCCCGTTGATGATGGCCGGATCGCCCACGGCGATGATGGCGTTGATCTCATCGCTTGAAGAGATGTTGGGCTTCATCGCGGGGTCCGCGAAGGTCTGTTTGGAGATGATCTCGTTGAGGCTTGTCGCTACCGCCTTTGCATCGGAGTTTTTGAGCGCAAAAATCTGTACCGCTTTATTGATGGACTCCACATCCATCTTTGCGATGAGATCCTCTAGTTTTGCAAGATTCTCGTTTTTGCCGACCAAGATTATAGAGTTGATATTCTCATCGGCGATCACTTTGACGATATCGCTGTCGATCTTCTCGTTAAAGATAGACTTCGATATATCCGAAAGACGCGCTTGAAGCTTTTTGATCTCTGCGAATTTGATAGGGATGATCTTTACGATGGATTGATTGTTCGTATCGATCTGCTCGACTACTTTTTTGACCGTCTCGATATTGTTCGGGTAGTCTGTTAAGAGCATCGTGTTGCTCTCTTTCATCGTCATCAACTTTGCGCCGCTTGAGATCAAATAGCGTATCTTTGCCGCGATGATATCGACATTTTCACCCTTTACTTTGATTACCTGCGTCGTCATCAATGCACCGCTCGTCTTTTTCCCCTCATCTACGATGCTGTAGGTGGATTTAGCGGCATCATTGGCACGCACTATCTCATAGATCGAACCGTTTTTGACCATCGTGAAGCCTTTGGATTCGAGCACCGAGATAAGGATGCCCACAAGCTCATCGTCATAGACGGGGGTCGAGCTGACAAGGTCGATCGTTCCTGCCACTTTATTCGTCACCAGGATATTCTTATTGGTGATCTTAGCGACAAGCTGGATGAACTCGTCTATCTCCAAATTCGAGAAATTCACATTCACCTGCTCGCGGGCATTCAGGCTCACCGCTAAAATCAGAATAAAAAATAGTCTCTTAATAGATATCATATACAATCTCCTTCTCTTGGTTATCTCTTAAAAATACGATCTGCACACTTTGCAGTTTATCTATCTGCCCGTAGATGTCGATCGCGTCACGGTAGGATTTGAGCTCCACGTTGTTAGCCTTGATGATAACGTCGTTCTTCTCCAGCCCCAGTTGCGCAAAGCGCGACTGCGGATCGATGCGTGTCACGCGAAACCCCTTGATCTGATTGTTCTCTTTGACCTCGACGATGGAGATCTCTTTCCATATCTGATTCGGATTCTTGACATAAAAGGCTATATCGTCCTTTTTGACTCCGACGGGTACATCGATATTGACACTCGGCGCTTTTCGAGGCTGTGCGGCTTTTGTCGAAGTTTTAGAGTCTCCCTCTTGCAGACGCAGAATAAAATCGCTGCCGCCCTTGCTTAAAAGAGCATGATCGATCTCTATCGACTTGAGCTCATACCCTTTGTAGTTCTCGCCTATGCCGATCACTGAAGACTCTTTTGGATTGCTCTTCATGGCCACGACCACAAACCCCTTGGCGCCTTTGCCGTAGAGCCCCTTAAGGATCATATTGGTTATATTGATGCCGCTTGCCGCGTTCGTCTGAGCGTTTTGTGCGGGCTGCTCTTTTGCAGCTGCAGCTTCAAGCATCATGTTGAAACTCATACGTTCATAAGGTGGATTATAGTTGGGAGCGATGCGCTCTTCGACACCCTCGCCCGGCAAGAAGTAGAGCACTCCAAGCGTTGCGGCTTTGGCCGTAAGCAGCAAGATCAAGAGACGCCAGAGTATCTTTAGGTAGAGAGAATCAGATCTTTTTGACATAGCTGTACTCCCCGTTTTGCTCTCGCTTGAGATTACGCAGCGTATGCGCGAACTCTCTGTTCATCCTCTCTGAGGGTTTCAGAGTCACTGCCATACTTCTCTCTAAAATATCAAAAGAGAAGCTCGCCTCTCCAAACTCTCCGGTAGCACTTCCAGCGACCTCTAGCGGGTTGATGAGAGTGTAGTGCAGTGCGACACTTGCTATCTGCAAAGGTATAAAACTCTTGGCGGCACTTGATAGCTTGATATCCTCTATGGCGAGTTCATTATAAATAATCAACGGCGTGATTTTGGCATGTGAAAACGTGGCGCTCTCTATGCCGCTTACGCTGAGAGTTCCATCATCGACGTTGAGTGCGAAACCGCTGTCGATTGCTGTTTCATGCGATATGATCACTTTATAGTTTTGCAGCTCTTTTTCAAGTGCGTAGTAGAGTGCCGCTTTTGGAAGAAAATAGAGCAGCGATGCTATGAAAAAGAGGGTGTATCCTAAAAATTTCACTACGCTTACCATGCTATCTCCATTGAAAATCGGGCCTTGGTCTCATCGATGCGTTCGATCTTGAGCTTTTTGATCTCATAGGTTGCATTGAGAAGCTTGCCCGTCAAAAAATCTAATGCACGCAACTCGATGGCATCCGATGAGAGTGTCGTTTGAGTCCCTTTGTCGCTGCGCACTATTTTCGCATCCGCGAGCAGGTTCTGCTTCAATATCCCATCCAATGAGCGTTTGGCCATCTCTTGTTTATCATAGATCTCTTTATAGGCCTTCAGCTTCGTTGCAAGCTCAAGCGTTTTTGCATAGGCTTGCTGCTCCTCTTGCAGGGCGCTCTTGTTTTGAGAGAGTTTAAAAACCCCAAATCCAAGCGTGATAAGCAGAAGCGCTACGATGTAGAGTGGATTGATCTTTTTCATAGAGCCACCTCGATTGCCGCTTTGCCCGATTCTCGGCTTATCTTATAACTGAGTCCGCTCTTTTGAAGCAGCGGCTCAAAGTAGGCGGCATCTGAACTCAAAGCAACCTCCACCAAGAGCTTCTCGCCTCTATACTCCATCAAGACGATTCTATCGCCCTCACGCAGTCTCAAAGCAAGTATCTTTGCTATAGAGCTGCGAAGAGCCATCTGTCTTGTGTGGCGCTTCTCGTACGATGCTAAAAGCGATTCGTTTTGCATCGTCGTCGATTTAAGCCCGTATCGCTCAAAGAGTGCGGAGCGCTCCTCTTGCAATGCTTGGCTTTTTGAGGCCACAAGATAGCTCTCAAATCCAAACAAGAGGGCAAAAAGCAAAACGACCACTCCGTACTTCGTCAAACTTGAGCTATCAACGATATGCCCGAACTCCGAGAGCGTTACGTTGTGTTTTGAGAGTTTGAGTGCCTCTAGGTCAAGCTCTTTGGCTTGAGGCGTCCAGATAGAGGGAAGAAGCACGCAGATCCCCTCCTTGACGGTTAAGCTCTGTGTCTCGTTCACCCTATAGGCACCCTCGAGGTGTGAAAGCTCACTTTGGGCGAAATAGAGCTTCTCTACACTGTTCGCTCCAAGCCCTTTGGCTTGTAAAAGCTCCAAAATCGCCCTGTCGTCGTATGCGAATGCAATATACCCATCACCCTCTCTATAGGCGTGATAACTGTAGTTACCCTCGGGAAGTATCTCTTCAAATATGGCAGGCAAGAGTCTCTTCACTTCATAGAGATACTTAACGGGAAGCTCCACCCTTTTGACCCAATAGAGCGACGGAGAGAGTATCACATCCACGCGCTCAGAAAGCTCATGGTAGGGCGTTGAAGCATCTAAAAAGAGTCTCTTTAAATTAGATTTCGTAAACAAAATGGGACCCCTTTTTTAATTTTAGATCATATTCGAAACGTATGTTCGCTTGCATCTTTTTGCCCTCTTCATTAATACCGACCATCTCCATATTCACCTCAATGACCGGCTGAAATCGGCATGCAAAACCAAATCTGCCAAGCGTAGCGTTCTGCTCCGGCGAGAGATTTGCGCAGAGCTCTTCATCGTAGTAGCCGTCCTCCTCATACCCATCATCTTCGATAAGCGTCATAGGGGCGGTTCTAATCTGAAGGAGCTCTTTGAGCTCTTGCGACGCAAATCCAAGATCGACGCCGTAGCTTGAGGCGTTGCCCTCACTTTGATAAAAATAGAAAATATTCTCAAATTTTATCTTCTTAATATTAGCGTTTGTATAATTTTGGAGATAATAGTCGTTTATCTCTTTTAAATAGCGCGGCGAATTAAGCTTTTTGGGTGCATCCAAAAAGAGCTCGGGGCGATCGTAGTAGAGGCTCGTCATATAGGCGCCGTCTTCGCGCACCCCCCCTATGAGATCTCTCCAAAGCTCAAGATACTCACTGCCGACCGCGCGCTCTTGCAGATACTCTCCGACCATGAGCGAGAGATTCTCATCGGAAAGCGAGTTGATGTTGATCCGGTTTCTTGCACTTTTGGCGCTCAACTTTATCTTCGTCGTATCATCCAGCGGCAGCACCACCGAGTTGATAGTACTCATAAAGGCGCTCAGATCGCTCGAAGAGTTTATATCAAGCTCGCTCGAATAGCGTTTGAGTATCCCAAAGACGTCATCCAGCAGGATACGCGATTGAATCATGAACTTTTCTCTCTCACTCTGTTTAAGGCCTTCATTTATATATTTCAGCCCTATACCGATGGATGCCGTGATGGCGATGATGAAAAAGAGGGTGATAAGGAGTGCGATCGCCCTTCTCATCAGTTGATACTCATCGAGAAGATAGGCAAAAGCATAGCCGCGACGATAAAGCCGATCGTTCCGCCTACAAAGAGCATAAGTGCAGGTTCAAGCAGCGTGAGCAGAAGCGATATCTTGTCGCGGTTCTCCTCAAAATAGAGCTCGGAGATGTTCGAGAGGACGTTTTGCAGCTCCGATGTCTCCTCGCCTAGTGCTACGGCTTGGATAAAAGCATAGTCGATATTGACGCCCGA
>JACXUD010000017.1 GCA_014764025.1 Campylobacterota bacterium
TCATCGCCGTAGCTTTAGCTATGGCTCTTCGCGTCGCCTTGACTTAAGCAAAAATCTCCTAAAGCTAAAGCCGCGTAGAGTTTTTAGAGGTGCCCATAACAAAGTGCGATTCTCACGGTATCGAGATAAAAATCCGCTAAGTTTGATGTGGGTCAAACCTATCACGCTATCAAAAGATTACAATTTTCTCGGCTTTCATGTGCTGCTTGGGTTGTGATTTTGGTTCTCTTTGACGATTCTTGAACCAAACTCCTTTTGCATGAAAGTTCTCCTTTTTATGGCCTATAATTCACATGCCGTGCCTCCTTGGCATGTGAAGTTTTTAAATAGCGCCCGACACGGTTACAACTCATCACATAAAGGTACAACTATGAAACGAGCTCTCAAACTGCTCTCTCAATCCTATTTTTTCTCACAGCCTCACCAGCCATTTTTTCTCTTTGGTATCTTCTGGGCGATACTCTCGATGCTGCTTTTTGCTCTTGCCTACAAAGGAGTCATCACTTTTGCCCTCACGCCTGCTCTTCTTCACCTCTATACTTTAGGGCACCTCTAAATCAATTTTTAAAAAAAAGAGAGATGATAAGATAGTAGATTTATCTATCCAAAGGAGTCTTTTATGCTCTCGTCACTCTTTTTTCGTATGCGTTTCGTTCACTATGTCGGGATGCTGCTCTTAATTC
This sequence comes from Campylobacterota bacterium, assembly GCA_014764025.1. Taxonomy (GTDB): domain Bacteria; phylum Campylobacterota; class Campylobacteria; order Campylobacterales; family Sulfurimonadaceae; genus JACXUD01. Next base: position 684 of record JACXUD010000017.1, read on the forward strand.
TCAACGCTCTTTTATTTACCGATAATCTTATCGGTCAAGCAGTACAGTTTGTCATCGCTTTTGTTATTCTCATTCACGACCTCGACGAAAAATATAACGGGGTCGATATGACCAAAGCATTGATCCATCAGCTTGGGAATTTAGCACAGGGCAAAAAGGTTGTTCTCAACGCTTCGTTTAACTCCGAACTTCAAGAAGCGGCACAAAAAGTTAATGAGTTTCAGCAAATATTTTTACAGGCAAACGACACGAAAAGTAAAGCCACGCTGATCGATTCGATCGTCAAAGAGATTGAGAACGACTACACCCTAGTAAACGTCGCCATGAGAAAAGAGCATGAGTTTATTCTTTCGCTGAGTAAAACGGGAAGTGAACTCAAATCGGTTCTCTCAAAAGATCTGCAAACCGCCGCAAGAGCACACGAGAACGTGAGTGAAGTGGGCAAGAATCTCATAAAAATCAAACAAGAGATTTCAGGAGTCGTCGATACGCTTAAAGAGGCTTCGATGTCGCAAAACGAACTTGCCGAGGATCTCAATCGCGTCTCTCAAAATACCAAGGAGGTCAAAAACGTTATCTCCGTCATCAATGATATCGCCGATCAGACCAACCTTTTGGCACTCAATGCCGCCATAGAAGCAGCGCGTGCGGGCGAACACGGTCGCGGCTTTGCAGCAGTAGCCGACGAAGTACGCAAACTTGCCGAACGGACTCAAAAATCGCTCACCGAAATCAATGCGACTATTAATGTCGTAAGTCAATCCACCAACGATACAAGTATGCAGATGAACACAAACAGCGAATCGATCGAGTCAATCGCTTCGGCCTCTATGGACGCCTCAATCAAAATCGATAATGTAACGCGCGCCGTCGAAGAGGCGGTCAAATTGGCTCAAAACACCGTTGCAAGCTACAACCAAAATGCGCTCAGTACCGAAAAGATCATCGACGATATCACGCACGTCAATGAACTCTCGAACCAAAGCAGCACAACCATCGACACCATCAAATACGGGGTCTCTAAACTGCAAAAGGCGGTTTTATAAGCCCCCTTTTATCTCGCTTTTTGCGTCCAGATAAAGAGCAGCGGAATAAAGAGCAGCGTTAAAAAAGTCCCAACGATAAGCCCTCCGATCGCCATCGCACCCAAAGGTGCAAGGCGCTCTAAGCCGATGGCACTCCCCATTGCAACGGGCAGCATCCCCGCGGTGACCGCAAATGCCGTCATCAGGACGGGGCGAGTTCTTAAGCGAAGCGCTTCTATCATCGCGGTATGGCTCACCACCCCCGCTTGTATTCGCTCTAGGGCAAAGTGAATCAGCAAAATCGCGTTATTGACAATCACGCCGCTAAGCAAAAAAACGATTGACCTACGTCAATAGAGGTACCCTAGAGATAGTTCTGCATAAGGTGTGCTAAAATTGCGAAACTCTTTTATAAAGGCTCACAATGCTTCTCTTTTTTACAGCTATCGCTGTTGGTTTTGCACTCCTTGTTTGGAGTGCCGACAAGTTCGTAGAGGGTGCCGCGGCAACGGCAAAACACTTAGGGATGCCCTCGTTGCTTATCGGTATCTTGATCGTCGGCTTCGGAACGAGCGCGCCTGAGATGGTGGTATCCGCCATCGCCGCATACGAGGGCAACCCCGCTCTTGCGCTTGGAAATGCGCTTGGATCGAACATCGTCAATATCGCACTTATACTAGGCGTTACGGCGCTGATCGCACCCATCGCCGTGAACTCGAACATCGTCAAAAAAGAGCTTCCGCTGCTTATTGCCATCGTACTCTTTAGCGGTATTTTGCTCTATGACGACGCCTTAAGCCTTCCCGAGGGGCTTTTGCTCCTTGCTGGTTTCTTTAGCATCATCTTCTGGTCCGTCTATGCCGCCATCAAAGGCAAAGGCGACGTGCTCGAGAGCGAGGTCGAAGATGAACTTGCAGAGCATCCGATGAGCCTTAAAGCGGGGATCTTATGGCTTATTGCGGGGCTTGTGCTGCTTATCGCCAGCTCGCGCATTCTGGTTTACGGTGCCGTTGGGGTCGCGCATGAGTTCGGGGTGAGTGATCTTATCATAGGGCTTACCATCGTGGCACTCGGCACTTCACTGCCCGAACTTGCCGCTTCGGTTATCGCCGCGCGCAAAGGCGAGCACGACATCGCTATCGGCAACGTCGTGGGCTCGAATACGTTTAATATCCTTGCCGTTATCGGTATCGCCACCGTCATCCACCCGATGCAAGGCATCCCCACAGAAGTTATGGCGCGCGACTGGATCGTGATGCTCGCTCTCACCCTTGCACTCTTTGCTATGGCATACGGCTTTAGAGGCAAAGAGGGCAGAATCAGCCGCCTAGAGGGGACTATTTTACTACTCTGTTATGTCGCTTACAGCACCTATTTGGGAGTGAGTTTAGCGGTGTAGTCGCATAGACTGCCGCTCTATTTATACATTAAAGGGCACCTCTGTCATCCTGAGCTTCTTTTTTCGTCATCCTGAGCAACGCGAAGGATCTCATAATTCACATGCCAAACTCTTCACCTCGTAGTTTGGCGCTGCACTTGGATATCTCTTTTTACCTTCTCCAAGTCCCTATCGTAGCTAAAGCAGCTCTCGATCGTGCAGGCAAGATACTCATCGGTGTTATTGACATGCCGATAGACGAAAGCACGGCGAATCTCTTCGTGGTTCACACGCGCTATATTTTCTCTTTTTGATTTAATTAAAACCGCCCCCTCACGTAGCATCAAAGCTGCGAGCACGGCAGTAGGGAAACTTAAAGGTTCATCGTCGATAGCCGCGCTATGGTGCTCTATAATCTCTTTTGCGTAACCAAACTGCTTGCGTTCACCGTGAAGCAGTGCCGATTTATAGAGATTCATACTCTGCACGGCAAGCGCGCTTGCATAGGCTCTCTCTGCCACGTCGGCAACAATGTTGCTGGCGTCATTGGATTCAAACCAGCTTTGGTTCTTATAAAAAAGCGTAACACTCTTGCTCATGATTTGCGAAAAAAGTTCATAATAGCGCGGATCAAGGGTGGCCTCATACGCTTCAAAAAGTGCATCACCGACAAAAGCGTAATCCTCTAGCAGCCCCTTTTGCCAAGGTCTCCTACCTACAATATTTTGGTGATAGAGTTCACCTTGAATATAGTTTGACTCCAAAAGAGCCCTCAGTGAGGATAAAGCCTCTTTTTCATAACGTTTGTCGATATGGGCGGCTTTGAGTTTTGCTTTGATATACAGAGCGTTCCAAGCACTATTTATCTTGTTATCGATAAAGGGGTACTCTCTTTGTGCGCGCATCTCCTTGAGCAGCTCTTTTGCCTCTGTTAAACCTTGGGGTGCGACTCTATCTTTTATAGAAGGGTTGCTTAACTCGCCGTCAAAGTTGCCCTCTTGGCCCACTCCTAGATACTCTAGTGCTTCTTGTGCACGCAGATCATCCATACCGGCTTTACGAAGATAACCCAGCGCTTCGTTATACTCAAAAAGAAAATAGAACCCCTCCTCATTTTTGCCGCGGCGGTTCTTGCTGTCTGCGTTGCTCGCACTCATATAGAGCCCATTACGCTCAAATCGCCGCTCCATCTCTTCAATACTCTCTTGCACCACCCGTTTATAGAGCGGATTGTGGGTAATTTTGTATGCCAGCGCATAGACCTCTATAAGTTCCGCACTTGTGTAGAGCATCTTCTCAAAGTGGGGAATCTGCCACCGCTCATCCACACAATATCTATAAAAACCGCCATCGATCTGATCGTAAATTCCGCTTCGTGCCATCGCATCAAGGGCATGAAACACCAAAGCAAGACTCTCTTTATCTTGCGTGATCTCATGTATCTTTAAAAGTAACAGCAGGGTTGAAGCATGAGGGAATTTAGGTTTTGTGTAGAGTCCGCCGTTTTTATAGTCATAGACCCTCTTGAGCGCTTTGAGAGTTTTGTTTGCCAAATCGGCATGTGAAATAGCGTTGGCATTTAAAGGCTTTTGAGCATAAACCGCTTTTGCCAAAACCTCTTCACCGATTTTAGAGAGTTTTTCGCGGGGCGTAGCGGTGATACGGCGAATCATGTTTACAAGCCCCTCCGAGCCGTATCCGGATTGTAGCGGCACGAAAGTAGCACTTAAAAAGGGTCTCTTTTGAGCGTCCATCATAATCGTAAGCGGCCAGCCCCCGCCGCCTCTGTTCATCGTTTTATAGATATTTTGATAAAACTTATCGATATGCGGTAGCTCTTCTCTATCAACCTTGATGCTCACAAAACTTCTATTGAGCATCTGCGCCAAAGCTTCATTTTCAAAGCTCTCGTGCGCCATTTCGTGGCACCAGTGGCATGTGGAGTAACCGATAGAGAGGAAGATGAGTTTATTCTCTTTTTTGGCTTTTTCAAACGCCTCCTCACCCCACGGGTACCAATCTACTGGATTATCTTTATGCTGCAGCAGATAGGGTGAAGTCGCCTTGCTTAGCGCATTTGATGCAAAAGCGTTCTGATAGATTACGAAAAAGAGTAAAAAAAGTACCAATGGAGAAGCAAATTTCATGCAATACCTTTCAATTGTAGTCGCGTAGCTTATAGCACTTCTCTTTAAACTTATCATACAAATAAAATATAGCTCTAATTTTATTACTTTTTTTTATAATAGTTGTGAAATAATAGAGGGTACCTCTAAATCTAAAGGAGTCTATTATGTGTATCCCTCACGGTATGGCTGCAACAACGAGCAACGGTTTTGAAAAAAAAGAGCGACCCAAAAAACATATAGAGCGTGTGAGCAAAGAGATTTTTGAAAAAGGCGACCCGAACTTTGTGGATGAGCGCATCAACAAAGAGGAGCCGCAAGAGGAGAAAAAGGGGTTTTTGGCTTCTATCTTTTCATCAACTCATTAGACTTCTTGCAAGAACTCTATTAAAAGTTTGGTGAAGGTTTGCCTATGGCATAACCTTGCAAAAAGTCCATCTTTTCCTCTCTTAGCAACGCCGCGATAGTCTCATTATAGACAAATTCGGCAATCGTCTTGGCGCCAATACCGTGGGCATAGGCGTTAATGGTGCGCACAACTTCAAGATGCTGCGGATTTGAGTCGATAGTTTTGATGAGACTACCGTCAATTTTTATATAGTCGGCCTCAATTTGCTGCAGTTTAGCAAAATTTGAGTAACCCGTACCGAAATCATCTATGGCAATTTGAAAGCCCAGCGCTTTTATCTTCTCTAAAATTTCCAAGTAGTCATAGATCTCTTCATCTTCTAAAAGCTCAAGAACAATACGCGAGGCTTGGATGGCGTGTTTTTGCAGTAATGTAACTAGGAGCTCATAAAAACTCTCATTTTGCAAATCTTGAATCGTAATATTGACCGAAAACTCCGCATCGCTTTTTGCGGCGTATGCAAACGCGATATCGAGCATCTGCGTGGTTATCTTTGGCAACAACCCCATCTGCTTAGCTGCCTCTATGAAGAGATTGGGCGGGCTCACCCTCTCGCCATCCACCACTCTTGCTAGCGTCTCATACTTCTCGATTCGTCCGCTTTGCGTGCTCTGTATAGGTTGAAAAAAAGCGACTAGCCGTGCATTATCCTCATGTGCCAAAATGTGTTTTATCTTTTTTGACCACTCAAGATTTGCAAGGTATTGTTCACGAAAATCCAAATGAGGAGCGTAATCAAGCACTTTGACTCCTCGTTTTTTTGCCTCCATCAATGTGCTCTCGGCAATCGTCAAGAGGCTTCGATTCTCTTCATGGAGTCTTGCATGGGCAAGCGTCACCTCAACGGCAAACTCTATCCCCTCGACACTGATGTATCGTTGTGCAAAAAATTGCTCTATCTCATCAAGAAACAACTCCTCTTGTTCCCATAAAACAGCGAATATATCCGACTGAATTCTATAAATATCTCTTCTTCTTTGGGGTGCAAAGTGCTCAAGCATGCGCGCGAATTCTCTCAAAAATCCATCACCTTTCTCATGACCGTAAAAGGCGTTGATCTCGGCAAAATTTTTAACATCGATAAGGCTAAGCGCTCTAGTAGGATAACTTTGCAAATCCAATATAAGTTTTTTACGGTTCGCCAATCCGCTAAGCCCATCATTAAGCGCAAAGCTTCTTAGTTCATTCTCTTGGCGTACGATTGTCGTAATATCAAATCCATACACCATGATAAAGTTTTCATGCTTATTACCGCGCAAAACAAGCTGATAACTCTCTTTGTAGCGCAGTGTTAATTCCTTGTTTGCGGCTATTATCTCATGCGGTGAGAGTTCGGTACCAAGTTGTGTAAACTCACGAAGCGATTGCAACAGAGTACGAGCCGCATCGTTTTGAAACAGAACTCTGCCTTGATCGCAAAAGATGAGTACGGGTGCAGGGTTGTAACGCGGCAAAAGGCTTAAATATCGATTTTTGAGCTCTATATTTTTGTTGATGCCCAATACTTTATAAACCAAACAGCTACTTGTAGCAACACTCAAAAACATTGCCAAAGCTAAAATCACAAATAACGGGTGGTAAAGTAACGCTGCTGCTATTGCTAAAGTTCCGATGATAAACCGTACTATTTTATCGATTGATGAGATATTATAAAACATGATACGACCGCCTCTAAATTTGAATACTCTGCCAAAGAGAAAAAGGGTTTTCAATAGTAGCACCATTTGACTTATAAACGAGACTCTTCACATTCGTTCAGAGTGACGGAGTAGCGTTCAAAGTGACGGGAAAGAGATTCTTCGGCAAGCCTCAGAATGACGGACACTCTGTCATTCTGAGCCTCTTTTTTCGTCATTGTGAGCACTCCCTTCGTCATCCTGAGCAGCGCGAAGGATCTCATAATTCACATGCCAAAATATCGCCGCTGTAAAAGGTGGCATGTGAACAAAGAGATTTTTGAAAAAGGCGACCCGAACTTTGTGAATTTTACATATAGGGCACCTCTAAAAACTCTACGCGGTTTTAGAGGTGCCCTATATACTATGATACAATAACGATACATTATTATGTAGGAAAACAGTATGTTCATAAACAGAATCAAAGAACTTGAATCATTTGAAGAGGAGTATGCCAAAAAATCCTCCTCATTTTCTGTGGTATATGGAAGACGCAGAGTAGGAAAAACTGCTCTTATTTCAGAGTTTATCAAAAACAAACCTCATATTTATCTCTACATAACTTTAAGTGAACTTGACTCTCAAGTGGAAGCTTTTGGCCGTGAGATTAAAAGATTTGTCCCGGAAGCTATGAAAAACTACTTAAATTTCAAATCATTTGAAGAAGGTATTGAGTTTTTAAGTACCCTTGAACTAAAACAAAAACTTATTTTAGTCATAGACGAGTACCAATATTTAGCTTCTAAAGATAGTGCCTTTTCTTCAAAACTACAAAAACTTTGGGATATGAAACTGCAATCTTGCAATATCTATCTAATCCTTTGCGGCTCCGTTTTATCAATGATGCAATCAGAAGTGCTAAGTTATGATGCCCCCTTATACGGCAGAAGAACTTCACAGTTTCATATTAAGCCTATCAAGTTTGCCCATATCAAAGAGTTTCTTCCTACTCTTGACAAACTGACTCAAATGCTCGTTTTCAGCTCTTTTGGAACCATTCCAAAATATTTAAATGAATACGACCAAACCCTCTCATTTAAGCAAAATGTAGAGAAAAAGATACTCAATAAAAACAGCTATTTGTACAGTGAAGGGAATTTTTTGCTAAAAGATGAGATAAATGACCCTGCGAGTTACTTCGGTATCTTAAAGTCCATTGCAAACGGCAATAGAAAAATAGGTACTATCGCTTCATCTTTAGGGGTAAATTCATCCTATTTGAGCAAATACATGCTCAAACTCATCGAACTTGATATTGTTCAAAAAGAGATACCCATAACTCAAACGAATCCCTCAAAATCGAAATTTGGTCTTTATAAGATAAAAGATAAGTTTTTAAATTTTTGGTTTTATTATGTCTATAAAAACTACAACTATTTGGAGATAGAACAAACAAAAACGGTACTAGATGAGATAGAGCTAAACTTCAACGATAAGTTTGTCTCATTTGCATTTGAAGATTATGTGCTTGAAGATATTGTACAAAATCCACAAAAATATTGTGATTTTATCCCCAATAAAATCGGTCGTTGGTGGGACAACAAACAAGAGATAGACATAGTGGCATTTGACGATAAAAATATTTTATTTATAGAGTGTAAATGGCAAAACAAAGTTAATCGCGAAGAGGTAAAAAATAGACTTATAGCAAAAGCCAGCGGTTTAGTAGGTGAAAAAAGAGCCGCCTATTTGGTTGTGACAAAAGATGATTATCTGACACGGCAGAAGTAGTTTTTCTCTCATCTATAATTCTCCTAAAAAGAAGAGATAAAAAAGTGCCAAAGAGCTCGACTTTAAGCACAGAACATCCTGAGCTCTTTATCCTGTCATCGTGAGCTTCTTTTCTCGTCATCCTGAGCAACGCGAAGGATCTAACACAACACCAAAATTTCGGCATGTGAAGGGATATTATTAAGAAAAGATTAAGGTTTTTAAGCTCTTGTATAGCTTAAAAACCTACCCCTCTCTTTCCTCTCTTTCCTCTCTTTCCTCTGCTCGACATGCGTAGTCATCATCGGCTCTTTCATATTGGCCTGCGCAGCGGTTTGACGCTCTTTGGCTAGTTGTGCCGGAGTCATATTTATATCTTGCTGCGCTTTTAATTGCTCTAAAGGCTTGCTTGTATCCCCCTGATTTGGTACAATATTTTTATCTGAATTAAGGAGGTCATTATGACTTATATCATTGGTATTGTTTTGGGGGCCGTTGCCCTTGGTCTCGGGATCATTGTGTTGGCTGGGATTGCTGGGGCTGTTGCTGGTGTTGCTGAGTCGTTCCGCACCCATACTTTCAAGAAGAAAGTCTGAGCCTAACTTAAACCCACTCTTTAATCCATCAAACATCTGTCCGCCGTAATGCTGGACAGTTCCTTGTTTTACCCTTTCTCCTTTGGCGTTTATTTTATACCCTTTGTCATCGGCGATCATTTTGCCGTCTTCGTTGTAGTAGGCGGTTTACTTATTTTTGACTTTTTACCTACTTATGTATATAATAGCAATATACAAAAGGATACATTTTGAGTTTTGATTGTTTGAATATCGACTCCATTATCGGCTTTGACTGGGATAATGGCAATATTCTCAAAAATGAGATAAAACATGGGTTAAAATGGCAGATCATCGAAGAGGTTTTTTTTAACGATCCGCTTATTTTACTCGAAGACACTCTTCACTCATCGAACGAAGAGTGTCGTTGTGCCGCACTAGGTTTTACAAACGAAAAGAGACTTATCAGCGTGATCTTTACGAAACGCTCTCATAAAATCCGCGTTATTTCAGCAAGGCCAATGAGCCAAAAAGAGAGGAGTTTTTATGAAAACTTTACCAAAATTTAATGACCAAAATGAGGAGATAGCATTTTGGGAGAGACACGATGTTACCGATTTTTTTGATACCAAAAGTGCAAAAATCGCACGTTTTGGCAATCTAAAAAAAAGCACAAAAACGATCTCGCTCAGGCTTCCCGAAGATATGCTAGAGGCTCTTAAAGTTAAAGCCAATGCGCTTGATATACCATATCAATCACTCATTAAAATGCTGCTTCAAAAAGAGCTCTCAATCTCTTCGTGATTCACACGCGCCATATTCTCTCTTTTTGCTATTGCATACGGCTTTAGAGGTGTAATCGCATAGACTGCCTCTCTATATTTATATGTCAGATTCTTCGCTTCGCTCAGAATGACGGAGTAGCATCAAAATAACGGGTACGCTCCCTTATAGCTCTATCACACTGCCAAAGGGGGGCTCTTTGGCATGTGAAGCGCTCACCCACTTCACCTCGTAGTTTGGCGCTTCATCGGGGAAGACTCCATCCAAATCCGTAAAATAGAGCAGCAAGCGCACATCGTCAAACTCACGCCCCACAAACTCGAAGACGGGTCTAAAATCGGTCGCACCGCCCCCCTTTATTTCACATGCCAAAGCATCGCCGCTATAGAACGTGGCATGTGAGCGTATCTTCTCATCACACACCACTAGCTCAATTCGGTAGTGGGCGATAAAGCTCATCAAAAAGTTCACTTCGCTCAAAAATTCCCCTAAAAGTGCATCGTCGATCGAGCCCGATGAGTCTATGGCGATGACCAGCGAAAAGGTCTGCGAGATGTTGGATGGCAGATAGATACCCTCATAGAGCAGCTTTTTGCTGGGCGGCAAAAGCGTGAAGTCGTTTTTAAAGTGCGAATCAATAGCGGCTTTGAGCTCCTCGCGCCAATCTATTTGCGAGAGACGTCCGATCTCAAAGAATCGCTCTATCCCCTCAGGCAGTTCGTTTCGCGCCGCTTCGCCCTCCAAAATGGCCTCGGCGAATTCACTAAAGAGCTCCTCTTTCAAAAGCTCCTCTTCTCTTTGCGCCGCCTGTGAACTCTCGCGCTCCTTTTGCTCCTGCTCTTTGCGCTCCTCTACGTCGGCTTCGTTGTCGGCCTCATACTCAAGTTCGTCACGCAAAATATCGGCCTTGAGCTCGGCATAGATCTCCTCGGCATAGAGACCGTCAAATCGTTTGGAGTATGGGGCTTGGTAGGGGCGCGACATGCCGTTTTTGACCAGCATGTCGTTGATGGCGTAGTCGCACGAGAGCTGCCAGAGCCAGCCGCTGCGGTTTTGTTTGCGGTTTTGATACTTCAGCGCGGCATGCATCGCCCCGTTTGCAAGCACGAACTCAAGCTCGGCACTCTCGATAGAAGCAAGAAAATCGCCGTTGTACTCAAGCGTAATGCCGTTGCTTTTAAAGGCCTCTATATCGTCGTTTTGCACCATCTCTAATCTTGAAGCGATGGTGCCAAAGAGGGGATGTTCTAGCAGCAGTTTCGATTTGGCTTTGGAGATCTTCTCGTCTAATCTTGGCATGTGAAAATACTTTTTTTAATTTTATTATAGCTCATCTCAATCAATCAACCCTTGAATGTTACATACACGTTAAATTCACATGCCAAATATAAAAAAAAAGGAATATAATTGCAACAATCTTACGGAAGGCATCATTATGATCAAAAGCACGCTCAAACTGCTAAAACCCACCCTGTTTTCTTTTCTAAAGTCACATCGCTACACCCAAAAAGAGCTGCTCAAAGATATGCTCTCGGGGCTCAGCGTCGCCATCGTCGCACTGCCGCTTGCCATGGCCATCGCCATCGCATCGAACCTGCCGCCCGAACGCGGGCTCTTTACGGCCATCGTCGCGGGGTTTCTCATCTCGGCACTCGGGGGTAGCCGCTACCAAATAGGCGGGCCTACGGCCGCATTCATCGTCACCGTGGCGATGGTTGCCATGAAGCACGGCTATGAGGGGCTTGTGCTAGCCACCATGATCGCAGGTATCTTGCTCATCATCGCTTCACTGCTGCGTGCGGGGGAGCTTATAAAGTTCATCCCCTATCCCGTCATCGTCGGCTTCACCTCGGGGATCGCGATACTGATCCTCTTCTCGCAACTGCGCGACTTTTTTGGCCTTCAGATCGAGTTCATGCCGCCCGATTTCATCGACAAGCTCTTCGTATATTTCGAGCACCTGCATGAGACGAACCCCTTTTCCGTCCTTATCGCCCTTTTTTCTATCGGCATCATCCTCTATATGAAGCAGAAGTTCCAAAAGATACCCGCCCCCATCGTCGTGGTGGCCGCCACGTCGCTTTTAGTGTGGCTTTTTGGCATTCCCGTAGAGACGATCGAGAGCCGTTTCGGTGCCATTCCTGCGATGCTTCCATCCCCAACTCTGCCGGAGCTGAGTTTCGAGAAGTTCCGCCTTGTCTTTGCCGACGCCATCACCATAGCGCTTCTAGCAGGTATAGAGTCGCTTCTCTCTGCCGTGGTGGCCGACGGGATGAGCGGGGACAAGCATAAACCAAATACCGAGCTCTTCGCGCAGGGTGTGGCCAATATCGGTTCATCCATCTTCGGCGGTCTGCCTGCAACGGGGGCGATCGCGCGAACGGCTACCAACATCAAGGCGGGTGCTATCTCGCCTATATCGGGGATAATGCACGCACTTTGGCTGCTGCTCTTTATGATGATACTCGCCCCGCTTATCGTCAAAGTGCCGCTTGCCGCGCTCAGCGCCATTCTTATCGTCGTCGCCTACAATATGGCCGAGATCAAGCATATCCGCTCGATTTTAAAAGCGCCTCGCAACGATCAGGCGGTGCTCTTTACCACCCTCTTGCTCACGGTGCTGGTTGACTTGAACTTCGCTATTCAAGCGGGCATCTCCCTCGCGGCGATACTCTTCATCAACTCGATGATGCAATCAACCCGCATCCACTCGATCCACGAAGAGGATGAGACGGACGACCCCGACTCCATCACCAAAAAGATCGTGCCACAAGGCGTGGAGGTCTATGAGATAAAAGGGCCGCTCTTTTTCGGCGTCGCCGAGAAGCTTGTCGATACGCTGCTTATCTTTGAATCGACCCCGAAGGTCTTTATTCTGCGCCTGCGCCATGTACCCATGATAGACGCCGCAGGGCTTCATGCGCTAGAATCGCTCTATGAACAGCTCGCCCACGAGGGCTCGACGCTCATACTCTCAGGAGTCAACAAAAACTTAGCGACCTATATCAAAAACTCGCATCTCGATGCGAAGATAGGCGATGAGAATATTCTTGGGCACATCGACAAAGCACTAAGCCGCGCAAAGAGCTTGCTCTAAGCGCTCTTTTCACATACCAAGATCAAGCACGAAGGCGTGAGGGGAGCAGCTTTGCCTGCTCGGGCTTGACAAGTTCGCTGATGATCTTATCGACCGATAGAATCGAGAGCACCTCTTTTGAGCTTGACTCTCTTGATGGAAAGGCCACACAATCTACAAGCGTGCCGCTGCCTATTATCTGGGCTTGCAGCTTCTTGATGCGTTCTATCTCCACCTCAGGGATATCGCCGAGCGTATTGACCAAGATCCCAAGATAGTTCTCAGGCGAGCCGTAGCGGATGATGACGATCTCGTTATACTCCTCATCGACGCTCTCTTGAATGAATTTTTTTATGTCGATCACCATCACCGCCGCATCGTTATAGATGAGCGTGCCTTTGAAGTGGTGATCCTTGTCTATCTTCACCGTCGATTTCAGCTCGCTTATGCTCACCGCTTCGACCACATCCTTGGCTTCAAGCCCCAACCACTGCTTGCCTATCATGAATGATGCCACATCGACCCTAGAGGCGTCGTTTTGCGCTGTGACGTCACGCTCGAGCATAAAGGGTTTTTGTCTCTCGTGTATAAGCTCGACCACATCGCTTATGTAAGAGAAGAAGAGCGAATAGACCCTTTGAGAGTAGTCGTCTTTTGGGCTTTTGTATTCGCGGTAGTCTTTAGAGCACTTTACGCCCAGCGGATAGTATTTATCGTGATAGACGACGATCTCGCTTATCGATTCGCCCTCGCTCATCTCCGTATAGCGGCTGTCAAGATCGATATAGCCGCCCACCTTGTGCGCCGCATTGCTCGATGCGATGATCTGCATATCCTCCGTGATGAGCGTTGCAAAGAAGCCCTCTTTTGGCTCGCCTCCTCTTTGAGGTTGGCAAGACTCCCGCCATCTCATCGTCAAACTTAAGCACGATGTCGAAATAGACGCTGTACTTTTGGACATATTCCAAAAAGCGTTTGCGCATCTGTGCAAGATTCTCGGGGAAGTGGGTCGCATACTTCGAGCGGTTTTGACGCAAGAACTCCATTATATCCTCATCTGTCGCTAAAAAGCCTATATCTGCCGTACGCTCAAAGAGATTGCGGATGACGATATCCACGGCGACTTGGGCTTTGAAGTTCATGGTTGCGACACATTTGTCCAAAAGCTCTATCGAGAGATGGTTGATAAGTTTGGATGAGAGTTTCGTGAAGTTGTTTTTGATCTCGCTCATGTTCATCCCAGCATCGCCGAGCTGGCTGAGCAGTGAGAGCGAATCCCAATTGTTGCTAAGATTATAGAGTAGCTCTCTGTTATCCTCAACGGGAGCCATGTATTTTATCATGCGGCCGACACTCGCATCGACCTCCATATTTTTATATTTTATAGTTGCCATTTTTCACCTCAAATAAGCTTTGATGTGAAAATTCTATACAGTTTTCAGCTTGTTAAAAAACAATTATTGTTTAAGGGCACCTCTAAGAGCTCTCCGACTACTCCAATAGATAGCTAAACTGCTGCACCCATTTGCTAAACGGCTTAAGGTGCTCCATCGCTACGCCGCTTCTTTGCAGATCTTGAATGATCATCACGGCAAACTCGCTCTTGAGCCCCAGCGTATAGGTGATGATATTCTCTAAGTGCTGTTCGCTCGGGTCGGCGTAGTATCGGCTCACGATCCCGCTGGCAAGGGCATAGAGCACATCCACCTCATCGCTGTATTCACCCTTGCCGCTCTTTAAGATAGGTTCTATATCGGGCAGCCGCTCCATCACTTTGATAAAGCCTAAAAAACTCACCGCCACATCTCTGCCCACAGCCCCGCTGAGCGTGCCCAGCAGAAGCGAGGAAGCGATCGTGCCTTTTAAGATATTATTCACGAACTCCCAGCTTCTAGGGGTTGCAAAGCTCTTCGCGTCGCTTTTGGCGTCAAAGGTGAAGAGATGCTCTTTTTTATAGGTGATGTAGCCGATAATTCTTGGGTCTATGGCATGTGAAAATGCCCATTCGCGCCAATCCTCTACATCCACCTCCATCTCAAAGTGCACAAATCGGTTTGCCAGCGGGCTTGGCATCCTATAGGTCACGCCGCGATCACCCTCACGGTTTCCCGCCGCCACGATTGCCCATCCATCGGGCAGTTTATACTCGCCCACTTGTCTGTCAAGCACCAGCTGATAGGCCGATGACTGCACGCTCGGGGGTGCGGAGTTGAGCTCGTCTAAAAACAAAATCCCCTCGCCTTCGCTTGGCAAAAAGGCAGGCGGCGCCCAGAGTGCGGTGTGGCTCTCTTTGTCATAAAAAGGTATTCCTTTAAGATCCGTCGGGTCCATGAGCGAGAGACGCAGATCGATAAAGCCGATATTTTTGGCATCTGAAATGGCTTTGATGATAGAGGATTTGCCTATCCCCGGCGCTCCCCATAAAAACGTCGGCACCTTCTGTTCGATGAGTGAAGAGATGATGGATGTCAGTTCGCTTGCTCTCATGTTATATCTCCCATCCTATATTTTCGGTCTGTATATGTTTGCCAAATGCCACATTCTCTTTGACGGCTCGCTCAAAACGACCGTCAAGTTGAAGCTGGTAAAGGATCGCAACCGGCGTGCTTGGATTCTTCGCCAGCCCCAAAAGCACTTTAGGGTCGTCGCTGTTGGCCAAAAGCTCTAATATTTTAGAGGGCGTGCTTGGGTTGTTGGCAAGGGCTTGGTGGTTGTAGCGGTTGTTGTAGGCCTCTTCTAAAGACTCTTTTGGCGTCGCGGCATTTGCATAGAGGGCGTAGCGTATCTCATGCGAATCTTCGCACAAAAGCTCCGCGACTATCTGCGTATCTATAGAGGCGTTGTTCGCCAAAGCTATCATAACGTCGTTTTTATGCAGCGCTACCAGCGCCTCTTGCATCGCGGGCGTCGTCGTTGCGTTTTGAGCGAGCTCCAAAGCATACTCCTCTTTTAAGAGATGAAAAAGCTCCTCGTCAAGATCGATATGTTTGGCGATATTTTTTGCATGATGAGGATTCTCTATCAACTCAACCACAAGCGATTTATCAAGTTTTGAGTTATATGTGAGCGCTTCGCAGACCCCTTCTATATGTTGTGAACACAACTCTTTTTGCATCGCGGCGTCACAGTCGTTTCTCATGGCGACAAGTATCTTCACTTCGCGCGACCCCTTTTGCACGAACATCTTCAATACGCTACGCGGGGTGTAGTGGTTTGTCGCGAGTGCGCTTAAGATATTGGCGTGCGTATCTTTGAGATCGCTTCCCATCGCGCGTTGCAGAGGCTCTAGAAGCGAGATCGCCTCTAAAAGCGCTTCGTTGTCGCTTTGGGCGATGAGATGCAGCAGCCCCGTCGTCGCATACTGGACATTGTGGTTGCGCTCGATGTTTTTGTAAAAACGTACGATGAGCGCGGCGCTCACATCGCGGTTCTCGTCATTTTCAAAGAAAGACTCACCCTGCCAGCTATAGAGTTTGAGGAGTTTTAAGAAGAGAGCGTCGCTGATGGTGGCGTTTTTAATAAAGTCTATAAGACGTTCGCGATTTTTGCTGAGCTTAAGGCTCATAAGCAGCGTCGTTTCGTCGATATGCAGCGCCAGCTCTCTCTCGAGCAGGTCTATATTCACGAACTCGAAACGCTTTTTCTCATAGAGCGCATCGCTGATATTCTGTTCATATGGGCTCATCATAGCACCCTCTATGACGACCTTTACGCTATCATCAAGCTCTTTTGTAAGCCCTATGCCGTGAAACCTCAACTGTGCCTCCAGCTCATCGGGTGCAAAAGAACGGCTCTTGCCTAGAAGAAGGATATTTGTATTATGCAGTTCTTTTAAATTCATGCTTCGATTATACTCAAAAAAACAAAAACAGCTTTTTTTGTTATAATCTTCTTCAAAAAATTGAGGATATTTTAATGTCGCAAGAGACTCTTGACGGATTTACGCTCTATGGCCAGCAGCGGTATGCAGAGGCTTACGATGCCTTGTACGAGAGTGCGGCCTTTGGCAGAGATGCCGAGGCGCAGTACTATTTGGGAATGATGTACTTTTACGGCGACGGCGTTGAGAAAGACGCAAAAAGAGCCGAAGAGTGGTGGAAAAAGGCGATGCGCAACGGCAGTATAGACGCTGCAAATCGACTCTCGGAGATATCCACATCAACAAAACACACATTTTAAAGTAGAAATGATGAAACTCTATGCACCGTGGGAGAAGGCATTTGAACGCATATCCACCCCGATAGAACACTTTATACACGCTCAAACAACGACAGGCCTCGTGCTTATGTTGATGACCATCGTCGCGCTTATCTTGGCAAATTCGCCTATCGCCGATCACTATGCGCACTTCTTTCACACCGACATCGCGTTGGAGTTTGGAGCCTTTAGATTCGAACACTCCATACACCACTGGATCAACGACGGCCTTATGGCCTTCTTCTTCTTTATGGTGGGTCTAGAGATCAAGCGTGAGGTGCTCATCGGCGAGCTCTCAAGTATTAAACTCGCGATCCTGCCTATCCTTGCCGCTATCGGCGGAATGATCCTGCCTGCACTTATCTATATGGCATTCAACCATGACGGCGTAGGCTATAACGGCTGGGGTATCCCAATGGCGACCGATATCGCCTTTGCCATCAGTGCGCTTATACTTCTGGGCAACCGCGTCTCGGCCGCTCTTGTCACCTTCTTGATCGCGCTTGCCATCGTGGATGACCTCGGTGCCGTTTTGATCATAGCCATATTCTACACCGACACTATCCACTTGACGCCGCTGGGCTTTGCCTTCGGTGCATTTTTGGTGATGGTCTCCATGAACCGCTTTGGCATCCATGCGACGCTTCCATACTTTATCGTAGGTCTCATCATGTGGGCCTTTATGCTCGAATCGGGCGTTCATGCGACTATCGCGGGGGTCATTGCGGCCTTCACCATCCCCTCAAAGCCAAAACACGCACCTAACGACTTCGCAAAACATACGAAGAACCTCCTTGAAGAGTATGAGAACTACCCTATCGCAACCGACTACACCACCCACGATAAACAAAAAGCGATCTTGCAGAATATCAAAGACCGCATCGATGCGGTCGGCACACCGGCCTATAGACTTGAACGCTCGCTTCATCTGCCTGTGAGTTTACTCGTGATACCGCTCTTTGCTCTTGCCAACGCCGGGATTTCGCTCAACCTCTCGTCGATCGGTGCGCATATCACAAGCGCGGTCTCTTTGGGCGTCGCATTCGGCCTGGTATTTGGCAAGGTGCTCGGTATCGCCGGCGTAGCATGGCTGGCGGTTAAACTGCAAATCGCAAAACTGCCTGCAGGCTCCACCATGAACCAAGTTTTCGGAGTGGCATTCTTGGGCGGTATCGGTTTTACGATGTCGATCTTCGTCGCCGACCTCGCCTTTGCAGGGCAGAGCGAACTGATTCTTCAGGCCAAGATAGGGATCTTGGCGGCTTCACTCTTTTCAGGATTGTTTGGATATCATTGGCTTAAATATGCCGCAAAAAGTGGGAAGAACATATAAAGAT
>JACXUD010000109.1 GCA_014764025.1 Campylobacterota bacterium
AAATGGTGGACCCTCAGAGATTCGAACTCTGGGAGGTGTTACCCTCGCCGGTTTTCAAGACCGGTGCTATCGACCAACTCAGCCAAAGATCCACGTGTATAAAAAAAGAATTAAATTGGAGGTGCCACCCAGATTTGAACTGGGGAATAGCAGCTTTGCAGGCTGCGGCCTTACCACTTGGCGATGGCACCAGTCATAAATTAGAATGGTGCCCGGGGCCGGACTCGAACCGGCACGGTATTGCTACCGAGGGATTTTAAGTCCCTTGCGTCTACCTATTTCGCCACCCGGGCAAACGGGCAGACCAAGTTTCAATTTAATTTTGATTTTTAAAAGAACAAAAAAAGTAAATAAATTTTAAAATGGAGCGGGAAACGAGTTTCGAACTCGCGACCCCAACCTTGGCAAGGTTGTGCTCTACCACTGAGCTATTCCCGCGTCTTAAGAGATGTTTACTTTTTAAGTGGGCGAAATTATAGCTACATTTTTTTTGTTTGTAAAGGGTTTTTTGTAAAAAAATTGAAAAAAGTGTTATAATCCCAATTATAATTTAATAATGATAAGGAATTTTATGAGAAGTGATACTATAAAAAGAGGTTTTGACAAGACTCCGCACCGCTCACTCCTTCGAGCAACGGGTCTTAAAGACGAAGATTTCAATAAACCTTTTATCGGAATAGCTAACAGTTACATAGATATCGTCCCCGGTCACTTTTTTTTACATGAATATGGAGAGATAGTTAAAGAGGCAATTCGTGAAGCGGGCGGGGTACCGTTTGTCTTTAATACGATCGGTGTTGATGACGGTATCGCAATGGGGCATGACGGTATGCTCTATTCGCTTCCAAGCCGCGAAATTATTGCCGACAGTATCGAAACGGTTATGAATGCGCATAAACTTGATGCGATGATCTGTATCCCTAACTGTGACAAGATCGTTCCGGGTATGATCATTGGGGCGCTACGTGTAAATGTACCTACGCTCTTCGTTTCAGGCGGTCCGATGCCGGCTGGACATAAAAAAGACGGTACCCCTATCGACCTTGCAACGGCATTCGAAGCGGTAGGAAAACACGCTGATGGCAAGATGAGTGACGAAGAGCTCTATGAGATAGAGTGTGAAGCGTGTCCAAGCGGCGGCAGCTGTTCAGGGATGTTTACTGCAAACTCAATGAATACGCTCTCTGAGGCTATGGGAATCGCACTCCCCGGAAACGGTACGGTGCTAGCGATGACGCCTGAGAGAATCGCGATGGTAAAAGCGGCTGCCAAAAGAGTCGTTGAGATGGCAAAGGCGGAAGATAGCCGTTTTAACTTTAGAAATATCCTCAATGACAAAGCGGTTCATAACGCATTTGTCGTCGATATGGCGATGGGCGGAAGCTCGAATACGGTTCTTCACATGCTAGCTATTGCTAAAGAGGCAGGTGTTGATTTCGATATTCGCAAGATCAACGAGATTGCAGACAATGTTGCACATATTGCAAAGATATCACCTTCGCTCTCTACAGTGCATATGGATGACATCAATCGAGCGGGCGGTGTTAATGCCGTTATGAAAGAGATCAGTAAGCGCGGCGGCGTATTACATTTAGACGCTCTCACGGTAACGGGTGAGACCCTCGGTGAGCGTATCGCCGATGCGCAGATCAAAGACACGTCGATCATTCATACGATAGAGAATGCCTATTCAAAAGTGGGCGGATTATCAATTCTATTCGGTAACCTTGCGGAAGAGGGCGCTGTTGTAAAGACGGCAGGTATTGCACCGTCAATGCGTCAATTCAAAGGAAAAGCGATCTGCTTTAACTCTCAGCCAGAAGCCATTACCGGAATTGTCAGTCATAAAGTAAAAGCGGGTGACGTAGTCGTTATCCGTTACGAAGGGCCAAAAGGCGGTCCGGGTATGCAGGAGATGCTTGCACCGACGTCGCTTATCATGGGTATAGGGCTTGGCGAGAGCGTAGCGCTTATTACCGATGGGCGTTTTAGCGGCGCAACCCGTGGTGCTTCGATCGGGCATGTGAGTCCGGAAGCCGCCGAGGGCGGATTGATAGCTCTAATCGAGGATGGTGATGAGATCGAGATCGATGTCGATAAGCATATGCTTCAGCTCAACGTCTCTGAAGAGATCATCGCAGTAAGACGTGCAGCTTGGAAACCTTACAAAAATGAAGTCAAGTCAAAATGGCTCAAACGCTACCAACTGCTTGTTTCAAATGCGGCAAACGGTGCAGTGTTAAAGACTGAACTCTAAAAGACTCGGCATGTGAAAAGAATCTTCACATGCCGAAATTACGAACTTTTCTTCATGCACTTCAAAGTAAAAGTAAGGCATTATTTGAAAATTTTTTAAACAAAAACGAATAGGAACAGAGATTTTGAGCGCAATAGCAATAAAATATAATGATGAAATCATAGACCTTCAAAGCGCTAAGGAGCGCGGAATAAGTGGAGAAGAGATCGCTTTAGATAACTCCGCCGAATCACTCGAAGTGCTTCGTCACTCAACGGCACACTTAATGGCTCAAGCCATTAAATCACTCTATCCGGATGCCGAATTTTATGTAGGGCCGGTGATAAAAGACGGTTTTTATTACGATTTTAAGACCTCTAGCGAAGTAGGTGAGGCTGATCTTAAAGAGATCGAGAAGCAGATGCTCTCATTTGCCAAGAAAAAATATGAGATAGAGAAGTATGAGATCTCTATGACAGAGGCAAGAGAGAAGTTCAAAGCAGATCATCTAAAACAGGCTGTGCTTGACAAGATCCCAAGCGAGAGCGTTTCCATCTATAAACAAGGCGAATTCGAAGATCTCTGCCGAGGGCCGCATCTTCCAAATATCGGTCTCATCAGATATTTCAAGCTCACGAAAATATCAGGAGCATACCTTGGCGGCGACTCTAAAAACGAGGTTTTAACGCGTATCTACGGAATTGCGTTTGCAGACAAAGAGTCGCTTAAAGCTCACCTCGATATGATCGCCGAGGCTGAAAAACGCGACCACCGTAAAGTGGGTGCAGCAATGAAGCTCTTTACCTTCCGTGAAGAGGTGGGTGCGGGATTCCCTATTTGGCTGCCGGCGGGCGGGCGTCTTCGAGCTCGTTTGGAGCAGCTGCTTTTTAAGGCCCACAGAAAACGCGGTTATCAACCGGTACGCGGCCCTGAGATGCTTCGTTCAGACCTTTGGATGACATCGGGTCACTATCAAAACTACGGCGAAAATATGTATTTCACGAAGATTGACGACATAGAGTTCGGTGTAAAACCTATGAACTGTGTGGGGCATATCAAGGTGTATGAGGAGGATCTTCATTCATATAGAGATCTTCCACTCAAGTTTTTCGAATACGGTGTTGTTCACCGTCATGAGTTCACCGGTGCGCTTCACGGACTCTTCCGCGTTCGCGAATTCACGCAAGATGATGCTCATATCTTCTGTACTTCGGATCAAATCGAAGAGCAGATAATAGAAGTAGTCGATTTCGTTGATAAGATCATGTCAACGTTTGAGTTCAACTATAAGATGATGATCTCTACAAAACCTGAAAAAGCCGTAGGGGATGATGCCGTTTGGGAAATTTCGACCCAAGCGCTCAAAAATGCTATGGAGAAAAACAACCTAGCTTACGAAATAGATGAGGGCGGCGGTGCCTTCTACGGGCCAAAGATCGATATCAAAATCACGGATGCGATCGGACGTGAATGGCAGTGCGGTACGATCCAGCTAGACTTCAACCTTCCGGCTCGATTTGAACTCGAATATAACGGAGAAAGTAACGATAAGATCCAGCCGGTAATGATTCACAGAGCTATTTTAGGTTCATTTGAGAGATTTATTGGTATATTAACGGAGCACTACGCCGGTGAGTTCCCGATGTTTATTGCTCCAACCCAGGTCGCATTCGTTCCTGTTACGGCTGCACATGCCCAATACGCGAAAGAGTTGGCTGACAAATTGATGGATATCGGGGCAGATAGCGAGATATTCGCTAAAAACGACTCACTCAATAAGCGTATTAGAAATGCCGAGCAGACTCGTGTTCCTATGATCGTTGTTATAGGCGATGAGGAGATAGCAAACAAAACGGTTGCGATTCGAGATAGAAGATCTCGCGAGCAGTATAATTTAAGTGAGAGTGAATTTCTCTCACTGATTCAATCTAAAATAAATGAGGTAAATTTTTGAATAAAAAAACAAACCGTGTCATAATGAATGACGAAATCCGTGTACCAGAGGTACGTTGTAATATTGATGGAGCTGAGTCTCTTGGAATCGTGTCTATAGATGTAGCTATGGACAAAGCAAATGAGATGGGGTTGGACCTTGTTCTTATTGCTCCAAATGCGACGCCTCCTGTGGCAAAGATCATGGATTACGGTAAGTTTAAGTATCAAGAAGAGAAAAAACTCAAAGAGCAGAGAAAGAATCAGGCAAAGATCGAGATCAAAGAGATCAAACTTTCACTGAAAATCGCCGATAACGACATAAACTATAAAGTAAAACATGCACGCGAGTTCTTAGAAGAGGGAAAACATGTGCGTTTTAGAGTATTCCTCAAAGGGCGTGAGATGGCCAACCCAGATAGCGCGAAAGATGTTTTAATGAAGGTTTGGTCGATGGTAAGTGATGTGGCTACGATGGATAAAGAGCCGCGTCTTGAAGGACGCTACTACAATATGCTGGTTCTACCGACAAAATAGTCTTAAGGGTCTTAAGGTAGAGAGAACTCTACTTTAAGATCTGGGCTTCAATACTCTCTTTTGCAATTGCTTCAACGGCAAACTTCACGACTACTACTTTTTCACTCTCATTGATATACCACTCTGCTATATGTGCACTCTCTAAAGATTCAAGCTTTTTCATATCCACTAAATCTATTGCAAGAAATAGATGTGAATACTTTGTAGGGTTTGGCAAGCGTAGCGTCCATAAAAGCCATAGAATTGCAATAGATCCAACAACTGCACCGATGATATCTCGATCTGATATATCAAGCAAAAGACCTGCTGCCGTACCGCCTATAAAAGTTGCGAAGTAGGCTGCTGAGTTTGAAATTCCAAGAGCGGCACCCTTTTGGTGAACTTTTGCGAATTTTGTTATCATCGATTGTACAAGCGGTTCCATCATATTAAAAGCGATAAAGAAGAGAACGACACCTGTCACGAAAAGAAATTCCGAGTGCGTATATCCCATAATGAAGAAGGATGCTATAAAAAAGAGAATAGAGAGTAGGAATATCTCTCTAGGCTTATTTTTTTTCTCTCCAAAAACGGCGGCAGGTCCCATTGCTAAAAGCCCAAAAATCATAGCCGGAAGATAGGCCTTATAAAGGTCGGCCTTCTCCCATCCGAAACTCTCACTTGTCAAGATGATAGGAATGAGTACGAATGCCATCGTCATCAGACCCTTTTGCATTGCATTGATAATGATCATGTTGAGCAAATTTGGGTCTTTTAAAATATCCGATGTCTTTGATGTGTTGTGATATATATGTTTGATTTTCGGAGGTGTAGGGACTTTGGAAAAGAGCAGTATTATTGCGATGATCGCAAAGATGGCCGTGAGAATAAAGAGAAAGTCAACACCGTATGCCGCACCCAATATCGGCCCAAGGCCCATGGCAAGTGCGAAGCTCATAGCGATGGTAGCACCCATAATGGCCATAGCCTTACCGCGGATCTCCTCTTCGACAAGATCGGATATCATAGCCGTTACGACTGAGCCTATCGCTCCGGCACCCTGCAAAAAGCGCCCAAGCATAAGCATATAGATATCTGTCGAAAAAGCACAGATAAGTGAGCCGACGAAGAAGATCAATAAACCGACCAAAAGTGTCGGTTTGCGACCGATTTTATCGCTCATGGTGCCAAAAGGGACCTGAAAGAGGGCTTGAGTGAGAGCATACCCGCCTACGATCACCCCGACTAGAAGCGGTGTAGCACCGTTGAGCGTGAGAGCATAAATAGAGAGGGTAGGCAAAACAAGAAAGAGACCTAAAAATCGCAGAGATAAAATTGCAGAGAGGGGAAATACCTTTTTAAACATTCGTGACCTTATTTGTATATAATTGCGCATTATATAAATTTTTGTTTTAGTGTAGCTTTGTTCGGACTCAAACGAAATCTCTAAAGTTAACTGTAAGGAAGATCAATGAAGCTGGTTTTGGCTACGTCGAATAAGGGCAAGGTACGAGAGATAAAGCAGCTCTGTCAAGAGTATGAGGTGGTTGCATATACCGATCTCATAAACGGATTCGATATCATAGAGGACGGTGCGACATTTAAAGAGAATGCACTTATCAA
>JACXUD010000110.1 GCA_014764025.1 Campylobacterota bacterium
GAGCCGATGATCGAGATATCCGCCCCGTTAAAGGCGTAGATGCTCTGGTCGTAATCCCCCACGCAAAAGAGCGATGGCGGGTTCATAGCGTCTAGCAGCGTGCCCTGAAGCGCATTGGTGTCTTGATACTCATCCACAAGCACCTCTTGATAGTCAAGATGGGTATTCGCACAGAGCGTACGAAAATTGAGCAAAAGATCGTTGAAGTTCAAAAAGCCGTACTCGCTTTTGAGGCGTTCGAACTCATCGACGATATCGGCGTAGATCATCGCAAATGGCTTGTGCTCTGAGTAGTTATTCTCTATCCACGCTTCAAAATCCTGCGTCAGTTCGGTATTTTGATAGAAAGAGTAGAGATCATAGAGGTAGTTGCCCCCATAGGCACTCACATCCGAGCCGATATGCAAAAATGAGCGCTTCTCGTAGATGCTTCGAAAGAGGGTCTTGAGCTCTCGCTGCTGCTTGAGCACCACCTTTTTATCCTGCTTTTTGAGCCAGCGGTAGCTTACGGCGTGAAACGTACCGGCGTCGATCTTGGCGGCGATATCCTTGCCGAAGTAAGCAGCGACGCGTTCCACCATCTCGGCGGCGGCTTTGTTGGTAAAGGTAAGCAGTAGAATCTGATGGGGTTTGACGCCGTTGTTGATAAGGTGCGCGATACGCCCTACGATCGTAGAGGTCTTGCCCGTTCCGGCGGAGGCGATGATAAGATTTTTGCTATACGGCGAGGTAGCAGCCTCAAGCTGCTCTTTGTTTAATCGACTCAGTGGCACGCGTCACTCCCAAATTTTAGAGCGGCATTATACCTCGGCACTGCTTTTATAAGGCTGTGCCAAGAGCCTTAAAGCTCCTCGAGTGCTTTTTTTACCGCCAAAGGTAGTGCCAGATCGACCTTTTCGCAATCCTCTTCCAAGCAGCACTCGCAGACCGTGCCCGCACTCGTCTCATCTTTGATGGCATCTATGTTGCCGCCGTGTTTGGCTACCGCCGCTTTGATCATATCGAACGTTACTTCGTTGCAGTCACATACTAACATTGTATATCCTCACTTCTCTAAAACTACAAAAGCCGATGGCTTCGCGCCGCACACCGGACAGTTTGATTCTGGCTCACCAAGCTCTATATAGCCGCATATCGGGCAGAGATAGATATTGACCGAATCGAGGTCTTTGCCCTGTGCTACCGCTTCAAGCGCTTTTTGGTAGAGCTCTGCGTGTACCTTTTCAGCCTCAAGAGCATAACCGAACATCTTTTTGGCTTTATGCCCCTCTGCTACGGCTTGCTCGTACATCGGCGGGTACATATCTTCAAACTCGTATGTCTCGCCGCCGATCGCCGCTTTAAGGTTCTCTAGCGTAGAGCCCACTTTATCCATCGCTTTGAGATGCCCCTCGGCATGGATGCGCTCTGCCTCTGCCGTGGTGCGAAAAAGCTTGGCGATATTGGCAAAGCCCTCTTTCTCTGCCGCTTTGGCAAAAGCGCTATATTTTTGGTAGGCCATACTCTCGCCGCCAAAAGCGGTCTCTAGGTTCTCGTGTGTGCTTGGCATGTGAAACTCCTCATCTCTATTGTGGATAATTTTTATCGACAACTATTCTAACACCCTATTCTTAAAAATTCATTACACAAACTCGACACGATTTTTTCCACCCTTTTTAGCTCTATAGAGCGCTTCATCGGCATGTGAAAAGAGTATATGGGCATCTCCCTCTTTAAGTGTAGAAACACCAAAACTACATGTTACCGTGCCTATGGTTTCAAAGTCGATAGCAGCCACTTTTGATCGTATCTCTTCGGCTTTTTGCATCGCCGCTTCATAGCTGGAATAGGAGAGAATAATAACAAACTCCTCTCCGCCCCAACGTGCAAAGAGATCACTTTTACGTACATTTTTGCTCACCTCTAAAGCGATCTTTTGCAGTACAACGTCACCTTTTGCGTGACCGTAGGTATCATTGATACGTTTAAAATTGTCTATATCAAATAAGATCATATAGAGATCGAATTTATAGCGCAACGCATCCTCTACTTTTCGGGCAAAAAGCTCATCGAACATCTGACGATTATATATTTTTGTGAGGTGATCGTGGCTTGAGAGTTCATAGTAGTATTCCCTCTCTTCAAGAGCGCGCTGTTCATCCGTAATATCGTCCACAAAAGCAACAAACTTCTCTTCGCCGTCTATATCGATAAGCTGCAGATTCACCGCAGCGTTATATCGACTACCGTTTTTACGCTGACATACCGTCTGAAACTTCACCGATTTTTGCTGATGCGAAGTCAATAAATAGAGAAGACGGTTCAGATCTTCTTTGGAAAAAAGCGGTTTGATCTGGTAGGGCTTCATATCAAGAAGTTCTGTACGCGTATAACCTATATTTGCCAAAGCGGCTCTATTTGCATAACTAAAATAGAGACTCTTTTTATCATATATAAATATCTCGTTGCTGCTTTGATCGATCACCTCTTCAAACCCTTTTGCTATCGTATAGAGCTCCTCCATAGGTTGAATGATATAGTTGCGAATAATGCTCTGAACACCAAAATAACCGAGTATTGCAACAATAAGCGAGATTACGAGTGAGACCGTGTATATCTCATACCGTATCGCCTCAAACTCCTTAACCACTTCTGCCTCATCAATTTCCGTGATGATTGCCCATGTGAATGTATCGATCACAAAGCCGGAATAGACCGAGAGTACATCGATATTGCGGTAGTCTTTAATCAACCCCTTTGCACTTTTACCGGCAAACACATCCCTAACGGCTTGCGTCTCAATAAGCGTCGTATCTTGTTGATTAAAGACGTTTTTCACAGTGAGTTTCGGCTCTAAAAGGCTGTCGCTGCGCAGCCGTTTATCTTCACCCACAGCATAGCTCTCAAGGCTCTTTTTACTTGAGCTTTGAAAGTGCATAACAGAGTTGATAATGTTGCTTGGAAGTTTCAACACTAAAACTGCATCGATGCGGTTTCCTATCATCACGGGTGTAGCTAAGAGCATAACCGGATCATCACCGTGCAAGATGGGTTTATGCATATCACTCAAGTGAGTTCGCCCATCATGCAACACTCGTTTATAGACACGTGCCAATTCGCTTGTTTTGTACAATGAAGCGTTCAAATCAATTCCGATATAGCCCTGATCGCGCACAGCATACATCACATGCCCCTCTTGTACATCTATAAGCATAATATCTTCATACATATACTCTTTGAGGTAGTTTTTCAAATAGATGTCATAACTTTTAAATCCGCTCAAAAGTGCTTTATACGCCTCGAGAGTGCCTCCTTTAACGCCAAACTCTCTGTCCAAAGCCGAGAGCTCTTGGGTAAGATTCAAAATTGTTTGTGTCGTAGCAAGAGCTTGAATATCCGCTTTTCTGTAGGAAAAGTAGATTTCCAGTTTATGTTTTTTGATCTCATTGATGGCTTTGAGTCTATCAAACATGTTTGCATAGATCACTTTTTCACTCTTTTTGGCGTATTCGTTGGTGATTAAAAAGATACTTACGGCCATAAAAACAAGACCAAAAAGAGCTATAATGAACTGGGGACTTCTTCGTTGTGCAGATAGTTTGTGAGTAATCATGATGACCTTCTTCATAGAAACATTGACCCATGATATAATAAAAAGGTGATAAAATCAATACTTTGGCATGTGAATTAAGAACCCTTTTCACATGCCAAAGTGCTTTAAAACTCCCCTTAGAGCACTTTAGCTATAATCGCGCACTTTTAAAGCAAAAATCAAGGGATTTTTTATGTCGAACAGCTACGAACCGCAAAACGTGGAAGAACAATTTTACAAGATCTGGGAAGATCGCAGATACTTTGAAGTGGACGGCAACAAGGCCATTCAAAAAGAGGGACAGAACTTCGCCATCATGATGCCCCCGCCAAACGTAACGGGACGCTTACATATCGGCCATGCGCTCACATTCACGCTTCAAGACATCATCACCCGCTACAAAAGAATGGACGGCTACAAGACACTCTGGCAGCCGGGAACAGACCACGCGGGTATCGCGACGCAAAACGTCGTAGAGAAGCAGATTTTAGCCGAGGGCACTACCAAAGAGGCGATGGGGCGCGAGAAGTTCTTAGAGCGTGCATGGGCGTGGAAGGCCGAGAGTGCGGGCATCATGACAAGCCAGCTTCGTAAAATGGGAGTAAGCCCAGCTTGGGAGCGTGAGCGTTTTACAATGGATGAGGGTCTGCAAAAGTCGGTTAAAGAGGCATTCGTGCATCTCTACAACCAAGGGCTTATCGTTCGCGGTAACTATATGGTCAACTGGTGTACGCATGACGGTGCGCTCTCAGATATCGAGGTTGAGCACGAAGAGCACGATGGCAAGTTCTACCACATCCGCTACCCGTTTGCAGACGGAAGCGGCCATGTAGAGGTGGCGACGACTCGTCCAGAGACCTATTTCGGGGACAGCGCCGTTATGGTTCACCCTGAAGATGCGCGCTATAAACACCTTATCGGCAAAAAAGTGAAGCTCCCGCTCACGACTCGCGAAGTCGCCATCATCGCCGATGAGCACGTCGATATGGAGTTTGGAACGGGTGTGGTCAAGGTTACGCCTGCGCACGATCAAAACGACTACGAAGTGGGCAAGCGTCACGACCTTGAGTTCATCACGGTGTTTGACGACAAAGGTATCCTTAACGACTATGCGGGTGAATTCAAAGGGCTGGAGCGCCTTGCGGCGCGTGACGTGATCGTCAAGCGTTTAGATGAAGAGGGGTTCATGGTCAAGATCGAAGATCACAAACACCAAGTGGGTCACTGCTACCGCTGCAAAAACGTCGTAGAGCCGTATATCTCAAAACAGTGGTTCGTTCGCAGCGAAGTGGCAAAAAAATCGATCGAGAAGACGAATGAGGGCGAAGCGAAGTTCTTCCCGGCTCACTGGATCAACTCTTACAACGCGTGGATGGGCGATTTAAGAGACTGGTGTATCAGTCGTCAGCTCTGGTGGGGGCATCAGATCCCGGTATTCTACTGCGGTGATTGCGACCATGAGTGGGCAAGCCTTAAAGAAAGCGAACACGAGTGTCCGAAGTGTGCTAGCAAAAATATAGCGCAAGACCCTGATGTTTTAGATACATGGTTCAGCTCGGCTCTTTGGCCGTTCTCTACGCTTGGATGGGGTAACGGTGATGCCGAGATGGACAAACTCTTCAAATCGGATGATTTAAAAGAGTTCTATCCGAATGCCTTGCTTATCACCGGCTTTGATATCCTCTTCTTCTGGGTGGCACGTATGATGATGATGGGCGAGAGCTTTATGGGCGAACTGCCGTTTAAGCACATCTATCTGCACGCGCTTGTTCGCGACGAACACGGTCAAAAGATGAGTAAATCAAAAGGCAACGTCATCGACCCGCTAGACATGGTCAATGAGTTCAGCGCCGATATTCTGCGCTTTACGCTTGCGATCAGCGCGGCGCAAGGGCGTGATATCCGTATGAGCCGCTCAAAACTCGAGCTCAACCGTAACTTCACCAACAAGCTCTACAACGCTGCGAAGTTCTTGCAGATGAACGTTGCGACATTCCCTGACCTGACAAGCTTCTGCGTCGAGACGCCGCTTGGGCGCTACATGCTCTCTCGCCTCAACGTAGCGACGGCAGAGGTGCGTGCATGTCTAGACGAGTACCGATTCAACGACGGCGCGACGGCGCTCTACCGCTTTATCTGGAATGAGTTCTGCGACTGGGGTATCGAGCTCTCTAAAGCCGATAAAGCAAGTATTACGGAGCTAGGCGCCATCTTCAAAGAGGCGATGAAGCTGCTTCACCCCTATATGCCGTTCATCACCGAATACCTCTACCACGAGCTTAGCGGCACGAAGCTTGAAGAGAGTGATTCGATCATGATAAAACCATTCCCGTTCAAGACGAAAAAACGTGAAAAGGATGAGGCAAGATTCGAGAAGATTATGGATGCCATCGTCTCTATCCGCCGTGCAAAAGTGCTTGTTGACCTTGCAAACCAAAAGATCGAGAAGGCATACGTCAAAATCGACGGCATCGATGCGGACGAGATCGCGCTTATGACGCCGTTCATCGCCAGACTTGCAAAAGTGCAGAGCGTGGAGTTCACGAACGTTAAAGTGGAAAATGCGGTGAGCGACATCTCGGCTCTGTGCGAAACATTCATCCCCACAGACTCGATCGACCTTACGCCGATCATCAACCGCCTTACAAAACAGGCCGAAAAGCTTGACAAAGAGATAGCAAAACTCAGCGGTATGCTTGGCAACGAGAAGTTCGTAGCAAACGCGCCGGCCGACGT
>JACXUD010000018.1 GCA_014764025.1 Campylobacterota bacterium
AACGAGAGCGGTTCGCGCTCTGCCGTCTGATAGTCCTGATAGAACGACGCGAAAAGATTCACACTCTCATACCCTGCTCTATAAAGCGGCAAGAGTGCCGAGCCTATGGCTCCAAACGAACGCACATCCCCTCTTTTATTCTTGTCGATGAGACCGTAAAGCCCGAGTCTGTAGCTTAAAAGATGCTCGCTGTTCTCGTAGAGTGTGCCCATCGTGGAGATATTTGCGTCGTCTTTTTGGATGAAGATCGCAGCGCTGTTTTGCCCCAGCGGATCGCCGAAGTTTGCCGAGGCACTCACAAAATCGCCGTTTTGCATCGAGGTGTAGAGAAGATCGGCCCCGCTGTAGTGCAGATTTCCCAAAGCAGTGTAGTGCTCTTTTTTCTCCAAAGGCTCATGAACGCCCTCGTAGGCTCCATAGTAGCTCTCTTGCTCAAAAAAGAGCCTCTCTTCATAGGGAGCTTGGTCGATTCTCTCAAGTGCCGTGACCCTGTAAGCGTACCCATCCGCTTCTATGGCCGCTATAAGCACTTTAGACTCATCGATGATGCGAGCATCTATAATATTATCGGCACTGCTTGCTCGAAAGAACCTGCCCTCTTGAAAACCATACAAAGATGACCCATTCTCCGAGTTGGCAACAAGATATACGACACCCTTATCAGCACCTACAACATGACCGTAGAAGCCTTTGAGAGCGGCAATCGCCGTTTTATTTTTATAGAGTGTACGCTCTTTATTCTCGCCTTGAACGAAATAGTAGAGGTTATCCTCATCGTCGATATAGACACTTGAGTTAACCTGCGCGTAGAACTCATCGCCCATATAGAGCTGCGGTTGGTCGAATGAACTCTTTACGTCAAAATAGAGGGCTTCGCCACTCTTCAAATAACCCTGCACCACTTTGGAATCACTCGTCTCTAACAATTTGGCATGTGAATTATAAAGCCCTTGGGTTATCTTTGCAGGCGACGTAAAATTGGTGGCTTGCGTATAAAGATCGCCACCTTTTTCAATCACTTTTCCACCCGGATGCGACGTTCTTTGAAGCGTAAAACGGTTCGTTTTTTTATCATACACGGCCAATTCTGGAAAAGAGACCCCGCTTGGCTGGGTTAAAAAATAGATACGTTCGCTACTGCTCCCGAGCTGATAAAATATCTTTGAAGCGGCTATCTTCTCGCCCTCTGCAAGCCTCATCTTTGCGGCCTGGGCTTTTTTGGACTCCGCGAATTCGGCTAAAGAGCTCTCGAAATCGACCCCGATGGAGTTTATCATGCTCCAGTTCGTAAAGTGCGGCCACCAAAAATCTTCCGAGTGGTTCAAAAAGTAGCTATTTATCTTCTCTAACCCATATTTTTGCGCCAAATAGTAGTTGTAGTGCCCGCCGATGATGTACCAATTAAAGCCGTAGTATGGAAATTCAAGCGAGACGTTATAGAGGTTTTGAGGTGTTATTCTATCTGCCTGCGCGGCAATGAGAGTCTGTGCTTTGAGCGCGCCGTTATAGAGCCGCCCGCCGTTGCCGTGCCACGACTCGTTAAGCACCGCGTTGCCCTCAAGCAAAAAGGAGTTCTCCATGATATTCGGCACGGTCAGCATCAAAAGCGGTGTAAGAAGCGTGCCGTTGCCGATAATCGTATGGGCATCTTGCGAAAAGGTACTCGCTTTTGCGTTAAGCTGGTAGTTGTGCGCACTCTCGTGATGCAGCAGAAGCTTGAGCCATGAAGTCGCACTGAAATAATCAACCATTACGGAGCCGCCCATATAGTTCATCTGACGATTATTGGGCCACTGGGTGGAAAAGGCGTTAGGTATCTGATTGCACCCTGAGAGCAGCCCGATATAGAGCTTCTCATCGAGCCTCCAGCCGTAATACTTCTCATAATCCTCATGCAGCTCTTGCTGCTCGTTCGCGGCTATCTGCGCAAAAGGGAGATTGGGCCGGGTGTAGATGATCTGCGTGTTGCTCTTTTGCAGATCGCTGAAGAGATACGACTCATCTGCAGGCACGACGGTATTGCCGCTTCCAAGCCCCTGCGGGATTGAAAAGGGCTCGACGGCCAAGAGTATTTCACATGCCAAAAGAAGCGATGCGAAAAAGAGCCTCTTCATCTTAGCGGCTTAGCTCTTTGGCCAAGAACTCGCCCGTATAGCTGCCGGTTTGCTTATAGTTTGCCGCCAACTCTTCGGGCGTACCCTCTGCGATGATCTTTCCGCCGCCGCTTCCCCCTTCAGGACCCATATCTACGATATAGTCGGCATTTTTTATCATATCGAGGTTGTGCTCGATGAGAAGCACCGAGTTGCCCAACTCCACAAAGTGGTGCAGCACTTTTGTAAGCCGATCAACGTCGGCGAAATGCAGACCCGTCGTAGGCTCGTCAAGAATGTAGAGCGTCTGCCCCGTATCTTTGCGGCTCAACTCTTTAGAGAGCTTGATACGCTGCGCCTCGCCGCCCGAGAGGGTGATGGCATTTTGCCCAAGGGTGATATAGCCAAGCCCCACATCCATCAGCGTTTGAAGCTTTGCATGAATTTTAGGAATAGGTGCAAAGAACTCGTACGCCTCCTCGACGCTCATATTGAGCACATCCGAGATCGTCTTGCCCTTGTAGAGTACCTCTAGCGTTTGGAGGTTGTAGCGTTTGCCTTTACACGAGTCACACTTCACCATAATATCGGGCAGGAAGTGCATCTCGATCTTGATCTCGCCCTCGCCTTGGCACTTCTCACAGCGCCCGCCTTTGACGTTAAAGCTAAAGCGTGAGCTGGTATAGCCGCGTATCTGCGACTCTTTGGTTGTCGCAAAGAGGTTGCGGATCTCATCCATCACGCCCGTATAGGTCGCAGGGTTGCTTCGCGGTGTTCGCCCTATCGGGCTTTGGTCTAGGTATATCACCTTATCGACATGCTCCAGCCCCGTTATCTCCACACCCGCGACCTTATTGACCTTACGTGCATGGTTTAAGAGCTCACGCGCCGCAGGCAGAAGCGTCTGTAAGATAAGCGAACTCTTCCCGCTGCCGCTCACACCCGTTACACAAACAAAGTTATTAAGCGGAATACGGGCATCGAGATTTTCGATGTTGTTGAGTGTCACATTTTTGATCTCGATGAAACGCTCCTGCGGGCGTCTGTGGTAGTACTCTATCTTTTTACGCCCGTAGAGATAGTCCGCCGTAAGAGTCTGCGCTTTTTTAAGCGCATCGAGTCGGCCGCTAAAGACGACCTCACCACCGAACTTTCCGGCACCCGGCCCGATATCGACAATAAAGTCGGCATTCTCTATCGTCTCTTTGTCGTGTTCGACGACAATGACGGTGTTGCCTTTCTCT
The DNA here is from genome assembly GCA_014764025.1 of Campylobacterota bacterium. Taxonomy (GTDB): domain Bacteria; phylum Campylobacterota; class Campylobacteria; order Campylobacterales; family Sulfurimonadaceae; genus JACXUD01. The sequence goes on from JACXUD010000018.1 coordinate 3,338, forward strand.
TGCAAACTTCGAAGCGTGCGGATAAGTTTCATGGTGTCACGCTCGTGAAGACCGATGCTTGGCTCATCAAGCACGTACATAACGCCCGTCAAACCGCTTCCGATCTGGCTAGCAATTCGGATACGCTGCGCCTCGCCGCCGCTGATAGTTCTTGCATCGCGTCCAAGCGTAATGTATCCAAGACCTACGTCAAAGAGGAAATAGAGACGCTCGCGTATCTCGTTGAGTATCGGTGCAGAGATCATCCTCTCTTGCGTATTATATTTTTCGAAATTCGCCTCATCCGCAAACCACTGGTAGGATTTTGCAATCGGCATATTAAGCAGATCGGCGATACCGAGCGAGCTTACCTTGACGGCCAAGGACTCCTCTTTAAGTCTATATGATTTACATTTGCTGCAGACCTTTTCGCTCATATAATCAGCTAACTCTTTTTCGTCTTTGAACATATCGTAAGCTATTTTGATGATCCCAGGCCACGCTTTTTTTACGGGATGGTTCTTCCATAAAAATGTTACTTCATCTATGCCGCCGTGCAAAATAGCTTTTTGTTGGAATTCAGGCAATTCAGAATACGCCACCGTCGTGTCGATTTTATTGGCTTCACAGAAGCCCTTTAAGAATGTGAAGTAGTACCCTTTGTTGAATCCATAGACTATTTTCACAGCCCCCTTTTCAATACTCAGATCAGGGTCGATGATCTTGTCGTGATCAAGTGCATAGCGGTAGCCAAGCCCGTCACACTCGCTGCAAGCCCCCTTTGGAGAGTTGAACGAGAACGAAAGCGGTTCAAGCGGCTCAAAGCTTATCTTGCAGTCAAAACAGGCCTTATGCTCCGAGTAGTGGATATGCGTCTGCTCTGCGCCGACCTCTTCGGGGTTGAGTATCTCCACCTCTAATTCGCCGTAGCTCTCTTTAAGTGCGCGCTCAACCGCCGCGGCGATACGCTCTTTGTTCTCCTCTTTGGCGACAAGCCTGTCGATGACCACTTTGATGGTGTGCTTTTTGGTTTTGCTAAGATCGATCTCCTCGTCAAGTCGCACCATAACGCCGTCAACCTGTGCACGCACATACCCCTTGTGCACAAGCGATTGGATCATGTCCGCAAAACTCCCCTTCTTTTCACGCACTAACGGCGCTAAAAGTACGAGTTTTGAGCCCTCGGGAAGCTTTAAAACCTCGTCGATGATGTCCGAAGCGCTCATCTGCGATATCTTCTTGCCGCACTTATGGCAGTGCTGCACCCCGATACGGGCAAACAAGAGACGAAGGTAGTCGTATATCTCAGTGATCGTTCCCACGGTAGAGCGCGGGTTTTTAGAGGTCGTCTTTTGATCGATGGCGATAGCAGGCGTGAGCCCCTCTATCTTATCGACATTGGGCTTGCCTACACGGTCTAAAAATTGACGCGCATACGACGAGAGCGACTCCATATAACGGCGCTGCCCCTCGGCATAGAGCGTGTCAAAGGCAAGCGTCGATTTACCGCTGCCGCTTAGTCCCGTAAAGACGACAAGCTCGTTCTTTGGGATCTCTAGATTCAAATTCTTAAGATTATTCTCTTTTGCACCGATTATTTTGATAATATCTTTTTTCAATTTTTTCTCCTACATCAAGACGCGATAGGCCATATAACAGACTACGACTACATAAAATAGCACAATCATTTTTTTCTGATTGGCATGTGAAATTGCATCCTTCTTTAAGATGCCGGCATAGACCCCAAAGAGGGAAAAGAGTCCGATCACGACCCCCGAAAGGTAATCGACATGACCGCTCATGGCATGTGAGATCACACCCGATACCGATGAGAATACCACAAAAAAGAGGCCCGCGGATATCGCTTTTTTGAGCGGATAGTGAAAAAATCCGACCAATAGAGGCGTTAAAATGATACTGCCGCCCACCCCGATAGCCATGCTAAAGACTCCCAAAACGAATCCTATCGTCATCAATATCAAAGGATGCACATTCTCTCGCGGTTCTCTATGTTCATGAGTCTTCATAAAGAGCCGTACAAGTGCGAACGAGGCAAAAGCCAAAAAGATGATCTCCAGCGTCTCATTGGATACGCCTGCCGTAAAGAGGCCGCTAAACTGCGCTCCGATAAAACCGCCCAATCCGATAAAGGCGACCATCTTCAAATCAAGCGTGCCGAACTTTTTATTCAGGTAGCTTCCAAAGATAGAGCTAAAGACCATCTGCACCACGGATATCCCGATTGCCGCTTTCGTATCAAAACCCAAAAACAGCAATAACGGAACCAATATAGTACCGCCGCCTATGCCGAAAAAGCCCGATAAAAATCCCGTAAGAACTCCTAGAAACACGAGCTCTATCAAAAGCGACACACAACAACCTTCAAACTAAAAAATTTGGCGATTATACTCAAACTAGACTTTATCCTATGTTTAGAGAGCAAGCTAAAGCCTATTCATAATCTGCGATGCGAAGTTAAGGTTTCTAAGAGGTGCTTTGAAGTAAAATCTTTGCCTTAGTGGGAGAGAAACGATGCTACGAACAATTATTCAGGCCGCAGAGAACTTCTGCGTACACCAGATCAGAGAAGAACATGCTCTATCGACGGAGCCCTCCAAAGAGAGAACACTAATTGCTTATATTGATATCGACGCCGATGACTCACGAAGTTTCAGAGTCTTTTTGGCATGTGAAAAAGAGTTTGCGCAAAAAGTGACCAAGGTTTTTTTGGATGAAGACGAGAGCGACGAAGAGACGCTTAAAAATATGTCGCTTGAACTGGCGAATCTTATAGTAGGGAGCGCTAAAGTGATCTCTGAAGAGAGCGGAATGAATATGTTCACCATCAGAACACCCCATTTTGAAAAGATCGGGGCGTTTGATGTCGAATACGATTCACTTCAGAGTGTTCAAGTCGGGGAGACAAAAGTAACAATCGCTTTGAAGGAATTGAGTTGAGTAAAAAAAGATACAACTACAGCAATAAAGAGGTCGTTTTCGATCCCGAAAAAGAGCTTTCGTGGATGGACTACTCGGGCTTGCTCGATATGGAAGTCGAGTTCGTCTCCGATCTGGGAGAAACAGAGCTCTCTATCGCCGAGATACTCAAACTTGAAAAAGGGTCGATAATCGATCTTAAAAAGCCCGCCGGCGAGAGTGTTGAATCATACGTCAACGGTCGTATCTTGGGCAAGGGTGAGGTCATGGTCTATGAGAAGAATCTGGCTATTCGTATAAATGAGATCTTAGATTCAAGTGCAGTGCTCTATCACCTCTCAAAGGAGCGTTTATGATAAAGTCCCTTTTGGCACTTACACTCCCCTTGGCTCTCTTTGCATCTAACATCCTCAGCTACAACGTTTACGACAGAACCGATCGCGCAGATATTATGATCACTTTTGATACCCCTTATGAGGGGGCGATCAAACAGAGCATCGTGGATTCGCGAACTATCATTAAACTCGAGGGTGCGCAGATAGAGTCCCCAAAGATCAAAGAGGTCAACTCAAAATATCTCGCCTCCATGAGTATCACTCCTTTTGCCGATTATACGCAGATCATTGCGACAACTGCCCCGGGCATCGTCTTGAAAGCTTCCAAAACGGCTGACGGCTACGGGCTCAGGCTCCGCTTTACGGATGACGTTGCGCCGCAGGCTCAAAATCTACAAAGTCAAAAATCGACACTCACCGGCCTGCCGACGAAATCGGGTGACGATATGACGCAGAGCTACGTTATCGTCATCGTGCTGCTCATTGCAGGCATCATAACGCTGCTTGTGCTTAAGAGAAAGATAGCCATGCGAAACGAAGAGTCACTTTCGCAAGGCTCGTGGCTCTTTGCATCGACAAAAAAAACTCCTCAAAAGCGAGAGGCCAAAAGTATCGCAAAAGAGGAGGTCACGATTCGTTTTCAAAGCAGAGTGAATGAGCACAGCAGTGTCGTGATGCTTGATTTTGCTCAAAGCAGCTATCTTGTACTGATGGGGCCGAATAATATCTTATTAGACAAGTTCCATGGTGATCAACCCACATCTCAAGAGGATTTTGAGAGACTTCTACAAGAAAACTATCAAGATTTAGATCAGATGCTCAAAGTGGAAGCGAAACCTTCGTTTGAACGTGAAAGCGGGTTTGATGCCTACAAAAGCAGAGCCTCCTCTTCTCTGTTCGCTTAGGGGCTTTTAGCCTCTGCCCTGGCACTTTCTTTTTAAGAGGGCATCGAGCTTTTTGATATCAGCTGCACTGTATCTATACTTTTCATCCATGAACTTCGTAATGTGATAGACCTCCGTTACGGTAATACCGAAGGGGTCTTTTTTCTCAACGTTGATTTTGCCGTTATCGTCATAAGAGTATATTAGCAGGTTCTTGCGGCTCTGCTGCAGGTAGTATGTGATGACTATATCGTCGTTGTGTTTCTTCTCCAAGGCGACGATCACCTTTTGGTCAGGTGCGTACTCCTTGGTGAGGCCTAAGATATTACGCGCAATATCAATCGAAATATATCCCACATAGAACTTATTATAGAGATCGTGGAAACGTTGAACCTTAGGAGTGAGTAGGAAATTGATATCTACAAGATAGTTCTTATTCGCACGTAGAGATTTGGTGATCCAATTGATCGTGTTGTAGTATCGAAACGGATAGAGCTCCAGACTGTGTGCCTCTACGAGTTTTGGCGATTTCATACGCTCTTTTGGAGCGAGCTGTTTCTCGTGCGGATCGAGTATATGCTCTAATACACCCTCCGCCGAAAACTCTTTCGTAAACCAAATTTTGCAGTATGAAGGAAACTGTTTGGTTCCCGAAGCTCCTTCGTTAAGGATAATAAGTGCTTTTATCTCATAGTTAGGAAAGATCGTCTCTAGAAGTGCTTTTTTCTTACGCAGGCGTTTTTTCAGTTTGATGGCTGATTTTACAAGCGTCATCTCCACAAAATAGAGCTCACTTTTTGTGAAAAGGAGTGCATCGAATTCACTTATCTCTCGGCTTTTGGTTCTATAGACGATTTGACGTTTTTCACTGATAGAGAGCGTATTGGCATGTGCTTTGGTGCGGTTCTGATGAAAACCTTTTAGGACGAACTTCTCGACATCCTCATTCTCCAAAGAGTATCGAAGCAACTTCTCGAATATAAAGTTCTCATAAACCTCTCCTTCGAATGAACGATAAGCACTTAAATAGAGCGGATCATCTTTGGGCATTCCCGATTGATAGAGTTTGAGAAGATGTTTTACGTTATAGCTGTAGTATAAGAGGTTATCGCTTATATCTTCGTTTTCTAGATTAGCGATAGACTCCGATATATCTAACATTCCTTCACGACCCCATCACTGCATTTTGAAAAAAATCGTCGATAAGCGATCTAAACTCACCGACATCTTCTAGATAGTTCACACCGTTTCTTAGCGACGACGCCCCACGGTAGCCTTTTGAATAGGTATGAATATGTTTTCGAAACATTGCCACGCCGCGAGGTCCGTAGAACTCGATCATCTTGTCGTAATGTTCCATGATAATGGCGTGTTTTATCTCTTGAGAGATATCGGCTCGCCCTGTTTTAAGCTGATGAAAGATCCAAGGAGCCCCCACGGCTCCGCGACCGATCATAACACCGTCTGCACCCGTGTGTTCTAAGACCCATTGCGCCTTTTCAAAGGAGTCTATATCTCCATTGGCGATAACCGGAATCTTTACTGCTTTTTTGATCTCTGCAATCGCGTCGTAATCGACCTCTGCAGTAAACTTTCCTGCACGGGTACGACCGTGCACCGCCAAAAAGTCGGCTCCGTTATCTTCAACTACCTTGGCTATATCAATATGATTTTTTTTCTCAAACCCAAGGCGGATCTTCACGCTTGTCATCGGTTTATTAGAGGTCTCTTTGATCGTTTTGATGATTTCACCCATAAGCGGCAGGTTTAAAAGCAGCGAGCTACCGCTTCCGTGCCCCACGACCTTGGGAACGGGACAACCGCAGTTGAGATCGATGATATCGACCCCCTCTTGCTCATTCAAAAGCTCTACGGCACCTCGAATCACATCCACTTCGGCACCGGCGATCTGAACTGAATAGGGATCTTCAATATCTGCTTTTTCTAGCATGTGTATGGTCTTTTTAGAACCGTGAACGAGCGCGTTTGAGCTCAGCATTTCACTTACCGTGAGATCTGCACCGAACTTCTTCACGACGCTGCGAAAGGGAAGATCGGTATAGCCCGCCAGAGGGGCCAATACATAGAGAGGATTGTTGAAGTTTAACTTATTTTGCATACTCTTAGACAAACAGCTTTATATCGTAATTCACGCCGCACTCTTTAAGCGCACGATATGCTTTAAAGATCATAAACTCATCATGCTGTGAGTTGTCCAATAGTTCCGTAGCTAAAGAGAGCATCTCTAAATCGAAGAGCGTATAGATATACCCTTCTAAAGCATCTTCGTTTAATTCGCACAGCATCTCAAAGAGTTTCATTCTCTGATCAGGGATCATAGAGTGTGAAATAGCTTTTGCAATCTCGAGATAGTCACTCTTCTCCAATTTAAGCATATTTATCAATGAGATGATCGTCTCATTGGATGCCTCTAAAGTGTTGTCGTTCGCATTTATTCTAGCGAGTACGACTAAAAGTGCCTCTTTTGATATGAAGCTTTTATACTTCTCGATCGCATAAAGCGGTGATGTTTTGGCAAATACTACAAACGCCTCTTTACAGAACTCATCATCATACTTCGCGGCGTTGATAAGAATATCCTCTGCATTGATCTGCCCGTTTTTCAATCTATTGCGGTTGTTTTGAATGACCAAAGGATTCGATTTGCTTAAGTTATACTTTTTGAGGTCGGCACTTCTGCCTTCACGTACATCGGCCAAAAGACGTATCACGGCATTGACCTTATCGTTTGAGAGATTTGCTTCAAGTGTTATTTGAGGCACTACCGTACTTTTATCAAGCAATTTACCTAATAGTTCATAACGCTCTGTTTTAAAGTTGTGGTTTCTGTTCTCTTTTCCAAGATAGGCATCTATGACACTCTCTATGATACGTTCATAATCCTTCTCGTACTTACGGCTTCTCCAGCTTCCCAAAAGCGAATAGAAAACCATATGAAAAACGCTGGCAAAATAGAAGAACAAAAGCGGTAGCACTACCAAAAAAGCAATAGAGAACGACGGCAACGCAACGCCGAAAATCTCCAGCGCAAGGCTATCTTGAGTAACGAAAGCATAAACATACCATGCCGTTAAAACCATCAATATGAATGATGCAATTGTGTATCTCTTAATATACATCTTGACTCCTTAAGCGTTATTCGATTTCTCTACGATTTCTCTACAGTCTATACAATAAACGGCATGGGGCTTTACTTTGAGTCGCTGAAAACCGATAGGATCCTCACACATTTCACATATACCGTACTGACGATGCTCGATCTTGCTTAATGCAACGTTTATCTCTTTGAGCTCTTTCTCTTGCTGCATACAGATAGCATTCTCTACCATCGAGTTGTTCGTTACGGACGCGTGATCTCCCTCGTCATTTAGCTCTAATGCACTCAATTGATTCAACTCGTCATTCACACCCGAAATATTCTTTAAGATTTGGACTTTACGACTCTCTAAAATCTCTTTGAAATATTTTAACTCGCTCTCTTGCACTCTCTTCTCCCTAATTTTTCAACTCTATAACCTATTTGTGGTACGGATGATTACTGTTGATCGCAAAACCCCTATAGATCTGCTCTAATAAAACAACTTTTGCTATCTTGTGACTCATGGTAATTTTTCCAAGACTGATTATAGAATCGCCCTTTTTTAAAAACTCTTCTTCGAAGCCGTAAGCCCCGCCTATGAAAAATTTGACCGACATTTTATCATTTAAAAGCTTACTAAATTCAAAACTATCGATTATTTTTCCATCAGGATGCAGAATTACATTAAAACTTTTTTCAACATAAGGCGTCAAAGCAGCAGTATATGCTTTTTGCGACGCTTCGGCAGAAATCGTATGCGCTTTGACGACATCTTTTGGAAAAAGCTCTATATCGTTCACCTTCGCGAACTTGCTTATCATCTTCATCAGCTCTTTATAGAGCGGGTCGTAAGTTGAGCGCTCTTTTTTAGCTATTGAGTATATATCGATAGTCAAAGAAGACCGCTTCCGATGACATGATAAGTGACGTTTTTAAAAGTATCATCTTTTTTTACGCCGCCGATGGCTGCTACATAGTGTTTCGATGCAGCTGCCAAGGTGTCAAGATCATCGCCGAGAACGTTTACGATATCGCTTTTGGTCGTCGTGTTTCTATAAGCTCCAAGACCTATATAGTTGAGATCCATCTCATTGGCTTGAAGTATCTCAGCCATATTATGAGTTGAAATTCCAACTATTTTATCGCTTCCGATTACGCTGCGAAGAGTCTTTACGGCCTTTTTTGGATCAGCGTCTATATTTGCAAGATCCTCCTGTCCGACATGAACCCCGTCACAGAACTCTACAAGTTCATATTTGTCGTTTACGATCAAAAAGCCGTCAAAGAGTCTGCGAATTTTTATAAGCTGTTGTTTTATAAAGAGAGTATCATCTTTTTTATTGCGGTATTGAATAATTTCGGCACCGTTATGTTGAGCAATCCGGACAAACTCTTCTACAGAGAGACCCTTAGAGTCAAGAAGTTCTTGATCACAAAGAGCATAGAGTCTCATCTGTTAGGCTTTAAGAAGCTTAAGAAGATCACTTAGAGTGGATTTGAGTTCATTACGATTCACCACCATATCAATTGAACCCTTCTCTAGTAAGAACTCTGCGCTTTGAAAGCCCTCCGGCAGATCTGAACCGATAGTCTGCTTGATGACGCGTTGGCCTGCAAATCCTATCAGTGCTCCTGGCTCGGCAATGATAATATCACCTAAAGTTGCGAATGAAGCACTAACACCGCCCATCGTAGGGTCTGTTAAAACGGAAATATACGGGAGTTTATGGTTAGATAATTTTGCCAAGGCCGCAGAAGTCTTGCTCATCTGCATCAAAGAGAAGGTGCTCTCTTGCATCCTTGCACCGCCGCTCGCGCTGATAATGATGAGACCTTGTCGTTTCTCTATAGCACGATTAACGGCACGCACGATCTTTTCACCTTCGACGGAACCGAGTGAACCGCCCATGAATGCAAAATCAAAGATGACCAACTGAGCTGCTTCTCCGTTAATTTGGCATTCGCCGCTTACCACTGATGATGTTCGTCCGGTCTTTGCCAAACCATCTTCGATACGCTTTGAATAGGATTGTTTATCTACGAATTTTAAAGGGTCAACGGGCTTTAGTTGTGCATCATACTCAACAAAGCTCTCTTTATCGGCCAAAAGCGCTATGCGCTCTTTCACACCGATACGAAGGTGATAACCGCATTTAGGACACACATAGTTTTGATTCTCTACCTCTTTGTAATACATAAGCGATTGGCATGATTTACACTTTATCCAATGTGAAGGGGCCTCACTTTTGGTCGGCTGGGGTTTAGCTGTTTGATTTCTAGAAAAAAGATTTAAAAGATTCAAAAATATTTCCTTAGCAAATGAATGGTCATTATTATATCGAATTTGTACTTATTTCAAAGAGTCTTCATGTAAGATTTAAAAAGTGCGGGAAAAAGGAGCCATATTTTTTGGCATGTGAAAATTACTCAGAGGGGCTTTTGCCCCATCGAGTCACTTTAGAAGTGAGTTTGCAATACTTCTCGCAGCTTCACGTCCGTCAAACGCAGCCGTAACGACAAGATCGGCACCGCGGAAGCAGTCACCGCCCGCATAGACCCCTTTGGTTGTCGTTTCATGCGTTGCTTCGTTAATAATGATACCGCCCCAGCTATTTGTTTCAATACCGTTTTCGGCTAGGAATGAAGGAACGGCCGGATCAAATCCAAGCGACATGATCACCACATCTGCTTTGACTCTAAACTCGCTCCCTTTGATCTCTTCCATCTTTTGGCGTCCGCTCTCATCTTTTGCACCGAGTGTGGTACGTACTACCTCGACGGCTATAGCCTGACCGTTTTCATTGAGTATCACCTCTTTAGGTGCGGCAAAGAATGTGAAATCAACTCCCTCTTCCATTGCATTTTTATACTCTTTTTGGCTTCCAGGCATATTGTGCGCATCACGGCGATAGAGACATGTTACGCTTTTTGCCCCTTCGCGCTTTGCCGTACGAAGACAGTCCATAGCGGTATCACCACCGCCGATAACTACTACGTTTTTATCTTTGAAATCAAACTTTTTGTCGTAATTGAGTTTAAAGTTCTTTCGCTGGATCGATGTCAAATAATCCATAGCGGCATAGACATTCGGTGCTTTTTCACCCGCGATACCCGCTTTTTTCGGTTTTGTAGCGCCAATGCCTATAAACATTGCGTCATGTGAATCTGCGATCTCTTCAAAAGTAATATCCTTACCGACCTCGCAGTTAAGCACAAGATTCATACCCGCATCTATTAAAAATTTCACACGGCGCTCAACGATCTTTTTGTCCAACTTAAAGCTAGGAATACCGTATGTTAAAAGTCCGCCTGCTTTGTCGCTTCTCTCATACATCGTAACGGCGATACCCGATCGAAGAAGATATGTGGCTGCCGAGAGTCCCGCAGGTCCACTTCCGATGATGGCTACTTTTTTGTTGGTCGTTATACCCGGGAACTCAGGCTTTAGACCATTCTTAAAGCCCTCTTCCGTGATATGCGTCTCAACTGAGCCGATAGTGATGGCACCGTGACCGTCATTGAGGGTACAATCACCTTCACAGAGTCTATCATGCGGACAGACACGCCCCATAACTTCCGGGAAAGGAGAGGGTTCATTCGAGAGTTTGAATGCAAACTCCAGGTCTTTTTCGCTAACAGCCTTAAGCCACTGAGGAATATAGTTGTGAAGCGGACATTTGTTCAGACAAAACGGGTCTCCGCACTGGATACAGCGTTCACTTTGCGAAGCCGCATTGTTGTTGTCAAATACCTCATAGATCTCATCAAAATCTTTAGTTCTCTCTACAACCAAGCGTTTGCTCGGTTCGATTCTTTCAGTCTTTAAAAATTCTCTCATTATTAATCTCCAATCTCGAGGTTCATTGGTAGTTTTGTTAAATTTTTCGGTTTTACTAACCAGAAGTTACGCACCTCTACTCTAAAGTTGTTCAACAACTCTTGAGCTTTTTTACTTTGTGTCTCTACTATATAGTCTTTTAATAGACGTTTTAAGAAGTGACGCGCTTCATCACCGTCATCCGTATCGATGCGAACGGCATCGACAAGCTCACGGTTCACGTTTTCTACAAAACTATGGTCTTCATCGTAGATAAAGCTGATTCCCCCTGTCATACCGGCACCGAAATTGATCCCCGTACGCCCTAAGATTACCACGATACCGCCCGTCATATACTCACAAGCGTTATCGCCGGTACCTTCAACGATAGAGATAGCTCCGGAATTTCTAACGGCAAAGCGCTCGCCCACGCTACCCGCGATATAGAGTTTTCCGCCCGTTGCACCGTAGAGACACGTATTACCGCCGGCACTGAAACTCTCACCCTCATTTTTTGATTTGATGATGATTTTTCCGCCGTGCATCCCTTTACCGATATAGTCGTTCGCTACACCGTCCAAATAGATAGAGATACCGTTATTCAAGAAAGCACCCAGAGCTTGACCTGCGATACCTTTTAAGTTGATACGAATCGTGTCAGATTTAAGCCCAGTATCTCCATAATATTCGGCAATTTCGCCGCTGATAAGTGTTCCAAAGCTTCTATTGAGGTTGGTGATCTCTTTTGAGATGCGCACCGGACGCTCCGGAAACTTAATTGCCGGCATAATCTCTTTGAGCACTTCATGTTCGAACTCATTATTGTCAAACGGCACATTTCTTTCATGCTGACATGTATTGATGCCCGGTTCTTGATGCAATACCGCTGAGAAGTCGAATTTTCGCGCAAACTCATTATCGGATACTTTTAAGATATCGCTTCTACCGATCATCTCCTGCATTGTTCTAAATCCAAGTTTAGCCATGATAGAGCGAATATCCTCTGCCAACATCGTTAGGTAGTTGATGATCTGATCAACATGGCCTTTGTAGAATCCTTCACGAAGTTTTTCATTTTGTGTCGCAATACCGACCGAACACTTATTGACATGACAGATACGAAGCATTTTACAACCGATAATCGTGAGTAAACCCGTACCGAATGCATAGCTCTCTGCACCCAAAAGGGCCGCTTTTACAACATCAAGACCTGTTTTAAGACCGCCATCCGTTTGCAACTCTACAAACTCACGAAGGTTATTTGCTTTGAGCGCATTATGAGCCTCTGCAAGTCCAAGCTCCCATGGGTTACCTGCAAATTTGATTGACGTTAATGGTGCTGCACCCGTACCGCCGTCTCCGCCCGAGATAATGATCTTGTCTGCATACGCTTTTGCAACACCTGCCGCAATCGTACCGACTCCGAGTGTTGAAACAAGCTTGACTGAGACTCTTGCTTTTGGATTGATCTGTTTCATATCAAAGATCAATTGCGCCAAATCCTCGATGGAGTAGATATCGTGATGCGGCGGAGGCGAAATGAGAGTTACACCCGGAACCGTATGGCGAAGCTTCGCGATAAGAGCTGTTACTTTATGCCCCGGAAGTTGACCGCCCTCACCCGGTTTAGCACCTTGCGCGACTTTGATCTGAATCTCTTCTGCACTTCTTAGATACGCCGGAGTTACACCGAAACGTCCTGAAGCAACTTGTTTGATTTTAGAGCGTCTGTTAGTTCCAAAACGTTCTGCATCTTCACCGCCCTCACCAGAGTTTGACTGTCCACCTATAGTGTTCATAGCCATAGCAAGTGTTTCATGCGCTTCAGGGCTTATCGAGCCAAGACTCATCGCAGCCGAAGCGAAACGTTTAAAGATCTCCTCTTTAGGCTCTACTTCAGATATATCGATGCTTGGACGGTCGGATTTGAATTCAAAGAAGTCGCGAATAAACTTTTGACCTCTTGAATTTACAAGCTCTTTGAGTCTGTTGAAATCTTTTTGCGAACCGCTTGCCGCTACCGCATGGATTGCGTGAATGACGGAAGGTCCAAAGTCGTGATGCTCTTGATCGTGATAGAACTTATAGTATCCCCCTATATTCAAAGGGAAGATTTTGTTAAAGCCGTCACGTTTAAATGCGTCTTTGTGATAAGTGAGCAGTTTCGCGTCGATATCCGCATAAGTAAGACCGCTCAGTGCAGATTTTGAAGACTCAAAACACTCTTTGACGATCTCTTTATTAAGCCCCATAATATCAAATAGACCGGCATTTCTATATGAAGCAATCGTTGCAATACCCATCTTTGACATGATTTTCAAGAGTCCGCCATTCAGAGCATGATGAACCGATTTCATCGCTTCGTTGCATTTGATATTGAGAGATTTTGAATTCTCTAAATGGTTCGCTACCGTAGCGAATAGAAGCGAAGGATAGACCGCACTTGCACCGTATCCTAAAAGAACGGCGGCTCCGTGCGAATCGTAAACTTCACTTGTAGAAGCAACGATAGAGACAAGGTGACGAATCTTCGCATGCAAGAGAGCAAAGTTGAGTCTTCCGATAGCCATAGCCATAGGAATAGTTCGGTGTGTAGCGTCAAAACCGCCGTCATCCAATATAACAACTCTCACACCTTCGTTTTTAACACTATCGATAACCTCTTCGACTAATCTGTTCAATGAGTCGCGAAGGTCGCTCTCGTATGCAACCGAAAATGTTTTATTGCAGTAGAATGCCTGAAAGTTCGGTGACTTCTTATCGCCGAAAGACTTAAGAATTTGAAGCTTCTCAGCCGTAATAATAGGCGATATAGCCTTGAGACGATGAGCATGGGACGGTATCTCGTTAAGTATGTTGTGAACTTCACCGAAACCTGTGTTCAAGCTCATAACGACTTTTTCACGGATCGGATCTATCGGAGGGTTGGTCACCTGCGCAAATTTTTGTTTGAAATAGTCTGAAAAGCTTCTTTGTTTCGTAGAAAATGCAGCAAGCGGAGTATCGTCACCCATCGAACCGACAGCCTCTTTCCCCTCTTTTAACATCGGTTCTATAACCTGTTCGATCACCTCTTGAGTGAAGTTAAAATATCGTTGTCTCTCTATAAAGTGCTCACTGTGCGTTTCACACTTAAAGCTATACTGATCCTCCACATGCTCTTGAAGATAGATCATATGTTCATTCAACCACTTCATATACGGGTTTGATTGCTTCAAATAGTCGTTGATTTGATCGTTTTTGAGAATTTTGCCGAATTTCAGGTCTAATCCCAACATCTCTCCCGACTGCAATCTTCCGCGCTCTTTGATCTCCTCTTCAGGGATATCGATAACGCCGTATTCACTTGCGATCAAGAGCGTATCATCTTTTGTTACGATATATTTTGACGGACGAAGACCGTTTCTATCAAGAACACAACCTATATAACGACCGTCCGTGACCGAGAATGCAGCCGGCCCGTCCCATGCTTCGAATACGGTTGAGTGGTATTCGTAAAATGCCCTTAGCTCCGGGTCCATATGAGGAGCATTTTGCCATGCACCAGGGATCACGGCACGAACCGCCTTGAAGAAATCGACACCGTTGACGATCAAAAACTCAAAGAAGTTGTCCGCACTTGCACTATCGGAAGATGCAGGTTGCAGAATCGGAAGAATACGTTGGATCTCTTCATCCGTGAATACTTCACTCTTGATCGATTCCGATTTGATCTCGACGTTGATTCTATTACCCTCTACAGAGTTGATCTCCCCATTGTGTGCGACGGCTCTAAACGGCTGCGCCAATCTCCACTCCGGTAGCGTGTTCGTAGAGAATCTTTGGTGGAAAAGAGAGAAAGATATCTTGAAATCTTTATCTTGAAGGTCTTTATAGAACTCTTTGATGTGAGTAGGCATCACAAGTCCTTTGTATGAGAGGACTTTGGATGACATCGAAGCGATATAGAAATTTCTATCATCGGCAAGCTTATGCTCGCTCTCTTTGCGAGATAGGTATAAAAGAGCGTCAAAACGCTTTGTAGCCATAATTGAATTCGGAATAATAAAAAGCTGAATAATGTTCGGCAGTGTCGCTAATGCTTGATCGCCAAGCGCATTCGTATCGACCGGTACATTACGGCGCAATACGATCTTGAGGTCATTGTTGGCACAAATAGATTCAACAACATCAAGCTGAGCGATGTTCTTTGTGAATACCGTTGCAACCGCATATTGATTTGGAAGTTCTATCCCTGCGTTTGACGCCTCTTTACGCAAAAAAGTATCAGGCATTGAGAGTAACAAACCACTACCGTCTCCGGTCTTGCCATCTGCTGCAATAGCTCCGCGGTGCATCATTCTCTCTAATGCTGTAACAGCATTTTCAAGAACTTGATGCGATGCGACGTTTTTAATATTTGCGATAAGACCAAAACCACAGTTATCTTTAAACGACGTAAAAAGA
>JACXUD010000111.1 GCA_014764025.1 Campylobacterota bacterium
TATTCTTACAGAGCGTCGCGGCGCTCAACGATGAAACACGCGTTTTGATACTGCGATTTTTAGACGAAAACGGCGAGTGCTGCGTGTGCGATCTGCAAAGCTCACTTGGGATGATCCAATCACGCCTCTCACGCCACCTAAAAATCCTTAAAGATGCTGGGTTCTTGCGGGTCAGACGTGAGGGGACATGGGCCTACTACGCCATTCGCTCGCCGCTTGATCGTTTTCGCCTCGAAGCGCTTGAAGAGATACGCCATCTAGCCATAGAGCTTCCAAAATTACAGAAAAATTCACAAACAGGAGCATGTCAAATATGCTAAAAAATGTACTTATTCTTTGTACGGGAAACAGTTGCCGTTCTATCATGGCCGAAGCGCTTATCAACGCAAAACTGGGTGATTGCCTCTTTGCGCAAAGCAGCGGCGTGCGTGCCAGCGGGAGTGTCAATCCAAACGCCAAAGCCCTTTTAGAGTCACGCGGATTATGGAGAGATGAGTACCACTCAAAACTTATCGAGACGGTCTTGGATACTGCGTTTGATCTTGTGGTGACGGTGTGCGACCACGCCCACGAGACCTGCCCGATGTTCCCAAAAGCCATCAAGACGATCCATGTGGGCTTTGAGGACCCAAGCGGCAAGGCAGAGGAGGAGTACGCAAAGACGTTAGATCTCATTGAAGCGACACTTCTGCCTATCGTCAAACGCGAGCTTTGTGAGTAGTCATGTTTGATTGGTGGGAGAGTCTTAGCGGCTATTTTGTCTATAGCGTGATAGGTTTAGAGTCTAAAAGTGCCGAGGCGCTTCACTTTTTTATATATGATACGCTCAAGATCTTTATTTTGCTGCTTGGCATTATCTTTGCGGTGAGTTTTTTACGTACCTATTTCAATACGCAAAAAGTGAGACTCTATCTGCAAAAAAGAAGCCAACTCAGCGGCAATGTTTTAGCCGCGCTTTTTGGGATAATTACCCCGTTTTGCACCTGTTCGGCCATTCCGCTCTTTTTGGGTTTTATGCAAGCACGCATCCCGATGGGGATCACCTTTAGTTTTCTTATCAGTGCGCCGCTCAATAACGAGATAGCCATAGCCATGCTCTTTGGTCTTTTTGGGTGGAAGATCACTGCTATTTACATCGGCTTTGGGCTTTTGGTGGCTATTTTTGGAGGCTATATCATCGGCAAGATGAAGTTAGAGCGTTACGTGCTTATCCCTATCAACCCCATAGAGGGGGAGCTTGAGGCAGTGCATATCTCGCTACGCTTTGATAAGCGTCTGCGTGAGGCGTGGGCAAATAGCTTTGATATCTTCAAAAAGATCTATCTCTATGTCATTGCCGGGGTTGGCGTGGGTGCCTTTATTCACGGCTATGTTCCGGCTGATTTTATCGCCCGCTATGCCGGCGGCGATGCGTGGTACGCCGTGCCGCTTGCGGTGGCGATGGGGATCCCGATGTACTCAAACGCAGCGGGCGTGATGCCGTTAGTAGAGGTGCTGACGCAAAAGGGGATGCTGCTTGGAAGCGCGCTGAGCTTTATGATGGCAGTCACCGCGCTCAGCCTGCCCGAAGCGGTGATTCTGGGGCGTATTTTGCACACCAGACTCATCGCCCTCTTTTTTGGCATTGTCGCTCTTGGGATACTCGCAGTGGGGTATCTCTTTAATTTAATTTTATAGGAGAAAAAAATGTTTAAAGTAGAAAATACAAATAGCGGCGTAAAGGCCTTTTTAGGTGGCTTTAGCGCCGAGGATTTGCGTACAAAAGTATCAGAGTGCCAAGATGGCAACTGCAGTTGTGATTGTGACCCTGCTATGATGCAAAAGATTACCTCTATCGAGGTTGAGAGTGAGCAAAATGGAGCAACTATTACAATCAAAGGTGACGTTAATGCTGCCGTAATAGAGCCGATGATGAGAGGATGTTTATTATGAAAATAGAGATTTTAGGCACGGGATGTGCCAAGTGTGCGGCACTTGAAAAAGCGGCGAAAGATGCCGTGGCAAAGAGCGGGAAGTTTGCCCAAGTGGTCAAAGTCGAT
Source organism: Campylobacterota bacterium (assembly GCA_014764025.1). GTDB lineage: Bacteria > Campylobacterota > Campylobacteria > Campylobacterales > Sulfurimonadaceae > JACXUD01. The sequence goes on from JACXUD010000111.1 coordinate 2,040, forward strand.
GATATTATGAAGATCATGGAGTACGGTGTGATGAGTACGCCGGGGCTTGTGATTGATGGTAAAGTAGTGAGCAGTGGAAAACTGCTCAGCATCGATGAGATCGTAGCGCTTATCAATGGTTGAATCTATCGTAACGCTCTTGGAAGCAAACTCCTCCATCGCTTTTTTGGGAGCGTTTGGTGCGGGAGCGGTGACGGCGATTGCCCCGTGCTCGCTACTGAGCGTTCCTCTGCTCGTAGGTAGCTCCGTGGCGCTGAGCCAAGATCTTCACGGAAGAAAAAAAGCTCTCTATATTTACGCTTTTACCGCCCTTTTTGCTCTTGGAGTGATGTTTAGCTTCTCACTTTTAGGTTTTATCGTTGCAAAATTCGGCGGCTTTTTTTCGGTTGCGCCGATATGGGCCTATCTGCTTGCCTCGTTCGCAAGTGTAGCGGTAGCTCTCTATGCGCTTGGATTTTTGGGCGAGTTCGACAAAGGGGCGCTTATGGCGAAGTTTATCCGTTTTCGCCTCTTTGGCGCACTCATCATCGGGCTTATTTTCGGACTTGTGAGCACCCCTTGTGCCTCGGCACCCCTTGCAGCGCTCATAGGAGTAGCGGCCAATAGCAGTTATGTTTATGCCTATGCGTTGATTTTGATTTTTGCGCTCGGGCACTCAATGCTGCTTTTAATAGCGGGAGTCTCTATCGGTTTTACGCAAAGCATTGTCTCCAACAAAGCCGTTGCTTTTTTTTCAAGTTGGCTCAATAAAGGTTTTGCCCTTATGCTGCTTGGATTTGGATTCTATTTTGCCTATATGGCCTACTTACAATCTTAAAGGGGAAGTATGAAATTTCTATTCTTGGTAGCAACGCTGATTTTAAGCCTTGCCGATGCGCAAGAGGGGATGCTCAAAGAGAGTAGATATGAGTTTGTAAGGTCAAGCATAGGCAAAGGGAAGCCATACTTTTTGGAGGTGGGTGCTGAGAGTTGCCGTACATGCAAAAGTATGAGCAAGATGCTCTATCAAATGACCCAAAAATATCCAAACTACAATATTCATTTTATAAACGTCGCTTTTGACAGAGAGACCGCCTATGCACTGAATGTGCGTATGATTCCTACACAGATCATCTATGATAAAGCGGGCAAAGAGGTTTTTCGCAATATCGGAGCACTTTCGCAAGAGCGAGTCGAGAGCCTTTTTGAAGAGTTCGGATTCAAGGAGGAGTAGATGCGGATAGTTACACTCTTTTTCCTCTCGTTTATCTGTTATAGCCTCTACGCCATTGAGATGAATGAGAAGAGTTTTAATACCTATCTCAAAGCGTTTGATCTCAAAGAACGCCAAAATATGAAAATCAAATCGGTCGAGATGCTCAATGCGTTAGAGGCTGATGAAGCGGTTGTGATTGATATTCGTTTTCGCGAAGAGTATGAGGCGTGGCATATGCCGTTTATGAAGAATATTCCGCTCAACGAGCTTCCGTCTAGGCTTCATGAGCTTCCTAAAGATAAACTCATCATTACCGCCTGCCCGCATAACGACCGTGCCAATCTTGCACGCATCTACCTGACTCTGAAGGGGTATAAAGCAAAATATTTGAGTGACGGGCTCTTAAAGACGGCCGATTTTTTACGCGGTGAGAACGCCAAAGAGTTTATAGAGGAGCTTAAAAGAGCCCATAAAGAGGAGTAAAAGATTTAAGAGAGCCTAAAGCTCATGGTGCCAAACGCTTAATATCCCATGTGCCATCGGCTTGCTTGGTGTACTCAAACCTATCGTGCAGGCGGTCTTTGCCCCCTTGCCAAAACTCTATCACATCGGGAACTAGGCGATATCCACCCCAAAATGAGGGAAACGGCACTTCACCCTGGGCAAATTTAGCCTTTAACTCTTGGAATTTGCTCTCTAAAATGCTCCTCGTGGAGATCACCTCACTTTGGTGCGAGACCCACGCGCCGATCTGGCTCCCTTTTGGGCGTGAGAGAAAATACTTGAGCGATTCGGCATGTGAGATCTTCTCGACTTTGCCTTGAATCTTCACTTGACGCTCCAACCCAAGCCATGCAAAATGAAGCGACGCGTTTGGATTGTGCTCTATATCATAAGCCTTTTTGCTCTTGTAGTTTGAGAAAAAGACAAATCCTCTCTCATCAAATATCTTCAGCAGCACCGTCCTAATACTCGGTCTGCCCTGGGGGTTGACGGTCGCCAAAGTCATGGCATTGGGCTCGATGAGCTCTGCCTCCATCGCTTGATTAAACCAAAGCTCGAACTGCTTAAGCGGATTTGGATCAAGTTCGCGTTTGCGAAGCGAGTAGCTGCCGTATTGTTGTCTGAGTGAAGTGAGGTCCATTTTAGTCTATCCAGATATTGTTATACTGCTCTTGGCTTAGTTTGACGAGTTCGAGCTCCTCTAAAAAGTTCGCAAGCTCTCTCCAGCGTGAAGCGTCACTTTTGATGATCGGTTCAAGCCTTGGAAGCGTGTCAATGATGATATTATCCATCAAAGCCGTTGCGCTGCTTTTTGTGTAGTCGTAGTAGATCGTCTTTGCCTCAAGCGGGTTTTTGCTCAGATATTGTGCCATATTCGACGTGATTTTGATAAATTTCCTGATTGCTTCACCCTTTTTATTCAAGACCTCTTGCGTCGTGATCATCTCTAGTGCGGAGAAGTTCGGATAGGGAGACTCGAACTGGTCTATAAAGAGGTTATCAAAACCGCTTAGTTTCGCCTCGATCCCCTCGAAGTTGTAAAAACAGAGCCAAGCACCGTCATAGCCGCCCTTGCGCATATTTTTAAGATGATAGAAATCGGTTTCAATAAATGCAACACTCTCTTTTGAGAGCTCAAAGCCGTTTTTTAGGGCATAGCGTGCAAGAATCTCAAAACCTATCTTGTCGGTGATCGGGTTAGATGCCGGTGTGGTGATCTTGATGGGCTGATTATTGCGCAGCTTCTCTATCGAGCTAGCTCGAATCATAACGCCGCCGCGTGTCTCAAAGAAACATCCAAGTGATTTGACGCCATCGAAATAGTGTTCAAAGAGGTGCAGGGGCTCGTTTACATGGATATCGATCTCGCCGTTTTGAAGCACTTTAAAGCCATCATAGTGCTCTTTAGGTTCGATAAGCTCTACCTCAAGCCCCTCTTGAGCGTATTTGCCGCCGTAAATTCCGGCTATCATCGGCAGATGGTCTGGATTTAAGAACCACTCTAACGCTATTTTTAGTTTCATAAAGACTCCTTTTATTTTGGAGGAGTTTATGATAATTCAAGCTCTGCTTTGTAGCGTAAATTTGTCGCTTTATTTTTATAACATGTTTGTAAAAGAACTCTTCTGCCTCTTTAGAGGCAAGCTTTAGCGCCATAGCGGCCAGCGTAGCTTTTTGGGCTTCGCTCAAAATGCGTTCAAAAATAGAGTTCTACAAGAACTCTAAAAAGTGAGCTTTATCATCACTTGCGGGACAGAGGATTCGATATCGTTGTCGATATCTTTATAGTAGTTCCAATTCACTCCAAGGTTTAAGAACTTCTCATACGCATAGTAGAGCTGGTTTTGAGTCAAGATGTCTTGCGGCGTGTAGTCCACAAACCCCATAAAGTGAAAATTTCCGTAAAAGTTCGAATGGTATGCGCTCGAAATTTGGTGCGTGTTCTTACCGAAATTCTGCTCTTTTTTCAGAAGCGCGATATTAAAGTACTCAAAGCTCGGAATATCAAAGTCAAGCCCGCCGCCGTAGAGATAGGCTTTGTACCCCTCACTTTGATTGAGCTGATAGTTGAGTGTGTAGTCTTTGATAAACAAAAAGCCAAAATCGCTCCCGCTTGTCTTGTTAAGTGAGATACGCGGCTGAATCTCAAAGTAGTGCTCTTTTTTCGCCGTTGTCTTTACATAATCTACAAAGCTGTATATATCCCCGCCGATACCAAGAGGAAGCTCCGAGAACGCCGTGAAGTTCTCATAGGTAAAGGTCGCCTTTTTCCCATCCGGCGTATCCCATAGATATGTGCCGTTATTAAATTCGTTTGAGTGTCGCACCATAAGTGTATGACCCATAAAGTCGATCTGTGCCAAAAGTGCTGCGGCTGATGCGAGAAGGAGAAGTGGTTTTTTCATTAAAAAGCCTAAAGGGCACCTCTAAAAACTCTACGTGCGATTTTAGAAGGAGCAATTTTTACTCTATTTATAGGAGGGGCTCGCACCTCCTAGCCAAAGCTAAGAGG
>JACXUD010000112.1 GCA_014764025.1 Campylobacterota bacterium
TGGTGTGAACAGATCGCCGAATAGGCTACGATCGTTCTATTCTTGCCTACGCCGCTTTTCCATACATACTCTTGCCCGTCTTCAGATTTGAGTTTGACATCTTGAGCCGTCGGGGTGTCAAGATCAAGCAAGATGGCCGGGGTTGAAAAAAATGGGTAATTAAAGACGTAGTTGGTCTCTTTTTTGAGTGAGCTTGCTTTGATTGGAGCGCCGTTCTTATCGACAAGTTGTACTTTTTCGTATGCTTGGAAAAGTGCATTTCCTTCATTCGCATAGAGTCTTCCACTTACTGATAAAGGGGATACTGCAACTAATGCACCGGTGGCTGTTGCAACTTTTAAAAAATTTCTTCTATCCACAATTTTCCTTTGACAATATTAAATGGCTCAGAGGCGCAAGGCCTCCGTGTGTATTATGCGAAAAGGTCACCCATGATACCGCGGTACCAGTCGTGAAGCGCTTTTGCAGTCGATGTTGAACGGAATTTACCCGTTGCGGCATCTTTTGGAACATTTCCTTTACCGACGATTGTTGTACCATTGTAGCTAAAATCGTGAGTAACCATGATAGCCTCTTCAGGGTTGTCACCAACCATAGAGTAACATACGTTACCTGCAGAAACAGGAGTCTTCTCAACTTCAAGCGTATATGGTTTGCCGTGTAGGCGATGTGCGATCTCAAGAGCACACTGTTTACCAGCCCAGTTAGCAGATTGACCGCTCGGTGGAAGACCGTGACCGATAACGTCACCTACTGCGTAGATGTTCTCATCAGTTTTTGTACGGAAAGAACAGCCGTTCATAAGAACTTTGCCGAAGCCGTCTTTTGTCGTCTCAACACCTGACATAGCAACAACCGGGTTTGCTTTGTTGTGCGGGATAAGGTTAAGCATGCCGTATGGACGTTCGTGGTGAACCTCTTTCATGATCGGCTCGCCGTCTTTATCTTTCTCACCCGTCGGAACTTTTTGAATATATTTGATCGTTTTCTTAGCCGGATCGACATCTACGATCTTACAGAAATCGTGGTGCTCTACTTTATCACCGAAGATCTCTTTCCAAGACTCTTTGAATGCCGCTCCCTTAGCGATCTTATTTGTTTCGTTAAGGATAATGACTTTTCCGCCGAGATCCTCTTTTTTCATATAGGCCGCGATCATGCTTGCTCTCTCAAACGGAGCAGGCGGACAGCGGTATTTACCTGCAGGAACAGTGATGATAACGTCACCGTCTTCAAGGTTTGTCATAAGTCTGTCAAGAACAACGTGCTCGCTTCCAGGAATAAGTGCCGCAGGTGCCGTACGTTTGATGTGAGCGATCTTCTTCGCATCCCATCCAAATTGCCCCTCATAGTTATAGTCGATACCCGGAGACATTACAAGAATATCGTATTGTACGATACCTTTAGTCGTGTGAACCTCTTTTTTAGCGCGATCGATCGCTTTTACTTCTGCATGCAAGAAAGCATAGCCGTATTTCTCAACCGGTTGTGCATAGTCATGGATGAATGTTCCAAGGTTCATTCCCTCTAATCTTCCAAGGTACGTGTTAGATACCGGACAAGACATGAACGTATCGTTCTTTTCGATCACGCATACATCGAAGTTGCTGTCGATTCTTTTAAGGTTGTTGGCTACCGTAAGACCGCCAAAGCCCGCACCGATTACTACGACAGTGTGTTTGCCGAGAACTTTCGGTCCCCCTCCATGGCATGCCGCTGCAGGTGCCGCCGGCTTAGCCGATGCGCCTCCACAACCCGTTAAAGATGTTGCTGCTACTGCTGCTACACCCACTGCTCCTACCTTTAATGCATCACGACGATTCATACTCATTCTTTCCCCTTTATTATAATAAGTTATAAAATCCATTCAGATTTCAGACGAGGAAAATATTACAATTTCAAATATTAATCGAAACTAAGTCCGTGAGATTAATAGGTGAAAATGTATTGTTTTTTTAGAAAATAGTATAACTTAAGATTATCACGAAAGGGACATTGATCTTTGGAATGTGATATTGTTTTAACAAATGTGATAAAAAGAGGAGTCTAGTTGAACTCTTTTATCACATTGAAAAGAGTAAGATAATATTTTGTGATATTGTAATTTTTTTGTAATTTTTTTAAAATGTAACGAAAAATATGAAGAGTATAGAGGGCTCATGAGAGGAGATTGTGTTTGATCCAATATGAAAGAACAAATAATCCCCATACATGTTGTTTAAAACTCCCTTTTTGCGCCGTTTCGATGTAGCGATTCAGGATTTCGTCGTTAAAAAGATTGGTTTTTTGATTCACCTCTTTGATGAGTGATGCGTAACTGCTTGCCAAGAGGTACTCCATATAGGGATTTGAGAACCCTTTTTTCTTTCTTGTTAGGATTTTGGTATCTAAAAGAGGCGAGGCGATCTCTTTTAAAAGCGATTTCGTCTTACCGTCCTCATAGCGCAGATGCGGGGCAAGTCTGAATACTTCACATGCCAGATTGTGATCTAAAAAAGGGGTGCGTGACTCGATTGAGTGTGCCATGCTGACACGGTCAAGCTTTGTCAAGAAGTGCTCGGCTTGAAAAATGTTGAGGTCTATATAGCTGTACCACATACTCTCGTCTTTATGATCAGAGGCCACAAAGCGGTCGCGGTAGCTCTTTAAAAAGCGCAGAGAGTCGTTGTCTTTGATATTTTGTCTTAGAAGCTGATTCTTTTGCAGGTCTGTAAACTTCTCGCCCGATGTGCGAAACAATAGCGATTCGTCAAAGATGCGTTTGTACCACTCCCACTCTCTGTTCATCGAGAAGTTTGCACGAAAATACTTCTTAAGCCAGTTCTTGTGCATCAGCACTTTTGCTTTTTCGATATCGAGATACTCGAAGTATTGTCGATACCCCAAGAAGAGCTCATCCGAACCCTCGCCGCTCATGACCACTCTGTAGCCGTCTCTTTTGATCTCCTCGAAGAGCATATATAAGGGTACGGCTGCGGGGTCGTTGAGCGGTTCGTCAAGGGTATGCAGCAGCGGCTCAAGTGAGGCGATAAAACTTTGTTGGTCTATGACTACCTCTTTGTTGGCAATACCGAGTGAAGCGGCAGAGTAGGCGGCGTTCTCGCGTTCGTCATATTTTGCATATTCGGCGTAGCCAAGCGTATAGGTCTGCAGATTTTTGTTGTGGCGCAGAGCGTAGGCATTAAGCGTCGCGCTGTCGATGCCCCCCGAGAGCAGAGATGCCATCGGCACGTCGGCATCAAGACGCAGCGAGATCGCCTCGTTTATAAGCGCTTCGAGTTTGATGATCGCTTCGTCTCTCTCTATGATAGTGTTTGGATGGGTATCGAGCAGATCGAAGTAACGCGAAGTCTCTATCTTGGCATGTGAAAATATGAGGTACTCGCCCGCGGCTAGTTTATAGATTCCTTCATAAAAGGTGTAGGGCGGCGTGGGGACTAAATATGAGAGGTAGCTCTCAAAGGCCTCTTGATTCATCGAGATCTTTTTTAAAAAGGGTTTGAGGGCTTTGATCTCGGAGGCAAAATGAAACGACTTTCCGTCAAAGTGGTAAAAGAGCGGCTTTTTGCCCAGACGATCGCGAAACAGATAGAGCGTAGAGCCATCGAGGATCGCAATGGCGAACATGCCGCGAAGATGATGAATGAAAGCAACACCCCATTTTTTATAAGCCGCAAGCAGAACCTCCGTGTCGCTGTTTGTCTTGAACTGATATTCACATGCCAGCTCTTGGCGAAGGGCTTTATGGTTATAGATCTCTCCGTTGAACGAGAGCAGGATATTTTCGTGGCGCATAGGCTGGTTGGCGTGTGAAGCGAGGTCGATGATGCTAAGGCGCTGATGGGCAAAAAAGAGCCCCTCTTGCTCTACGACACCGCAGTAATCGGGCCCGCGATGCACAAGTGATGCGAGCGCGCGGCGGGCTATTTGCGGATTATACTCGCCGATGATCCCAAAGACGGCGCACACTACGCCTCCTCCTTCATCATCGCTATCGTGATATCATCCTCTAGATAACCGAGCGATGTTTTGATGGTCGCACCGCTATATTCACATGCCAAATGCTCTATATCGGTTTTATCAAAGTAGTTGTAGTTGGGTGAATCGTTGTGGCCAAAGAGGATGTTGAATATAAAACCTTTTCGCGATGCTTCAAAACAGCGGCGGATAAAGAGCTGTGTCTCAAAAGGGGTGAGGGTGTTGAGCGCACCGCTGCAGAGATAGTAGTCCGCTTGGGGAATCGGATCACGGCAGATATCGGCGCACAATATCTCGCAACCGCTCTGCATTTGCGCGATTTTGCACGACTCCTCTAAAAACTCGATGCCGATATACTCTTTTGGCGACAGACCCTTTTGCAATATATATAGATAGAGATCCCCAAATCCGCACCCCGCATCTGCTAAAGTGTAATCGTCTAAAGATTTTGGAAGAGCTGCAAGAATCTGATCGAATCGTTTCTCTTGCGAGAGTTTGGAGTTCCAGTTAAGCCCCTTGGCAGTGATGCCGTGTTTGATATAGGCGGCTGTGTAAAACTTCTCGTGTTCTATGCGCGGCATGACTCTCCTTTTATGAGCGTATTATATAATTAACGAACTAGATTTAAAAGGATTGTGTTTATGAGAGTAGCGGTTATCGGTCTTGGGGGCGTTGGCGGTTACATAGCTGCAAAGCTGGCACTCACGGAGCATGAGGTGGTCGGCTTTGCACGAGGGGCGCATCTAGAGGCGATTGTAAAGAGCGGACTGCGAATCGAGGAGGAGAAAGAGAGTTGGCATGTGAATTTAGATGCAAGAAAGCTAGAAGATGCCGACGGCTACTTTGATATCGTCCTCTTTTGCGTCAAGAGTTACGATCTGATGGGTGCCTATGAAGCGATATCTAATTATATAGATAAAGATACGGTGCTGCTGAGCATCTCAAACGGTGTGGATAACGCCGATGTACTTCGCGTACTGAGCGATTCGCTTGTGCTTGAGGGGTGTGCCTATATCCTCTCTCATATCAGCTCTGCGGGCGTCATCCGAAAAAAAGGGGATGTTTTTGCGATCGTATTCGGCGGCTACGAGGACGCGAGTGCTCGAATGGCGAAGCTTTGCGAAGATGCGGGACTGCGCTATAAAAACCCCGAAGAGATCAAAGAGGCGATCTGGAAGAAGTATATCTTCATCTGTGCTTTTGCAACGGCGACAAGCTACTATAACAACACCATCGGCTATGTGATGGAGCACCATAAGAGCGAGGTTAAAAGCCTTTTGCAAGAGATAGCGAGCGTGGCAAAGAGCAAAGGAATCCACATAGAAGATGAGATTGAAAAGTCGTTGGCAACGGCGCAAAAACTCCCCTACGACGCAACCACGTCGATGTACCTTGACTACAAAAACGGTAAAAAAACAGAGCTAAAGAGTCTAAGCGGCTATATCGTTAAAGAGGCAGCGCACCAGCATATCGAGGTGCCGACGATGAAGCGCTTTTATAAAGAGCTCAAAGAGCGCCAAGCTACTCTATAAGCTCTACCTCGATGCGGCGGTTCTTCGCTCGCCCCTCGGGAGTGTCGTTGGTTGCTATCGGGTCGGCTTCGCCTTTGCCGATGGCGGTGAGTCTGGTTATCTTGATACCATAGCGCGTCAGCGCCTCTTTAACGGCATTTGCCCGTTTTTGAGAGAGCTCTTTGTTGAATGCGTCATCGCCCTGTGAGTCTGTATAGCCGAATATGATGACGTCGTAGCCGCCGTTTTGTTCCAAAAACTGTGCAAAAGATTTCAGATCATCGATAAGCTGATCCGAAACATCGGCACTGTTTGGCGAAAAGTTGATATTCAAAGTAGCCGTTTTGGGGCATCCGTACCCATCGACCGTAAAATCTCTGCTTGTGTTAGGGCATTTGTCGAGCGAATCGACGATGCCGTCCATATCGCTATCCTTTTCACACCCCCTCTCATCGACGCTTACCCCAGCTAGCGTACTCGGACACTCATCTTTCTCATCTGCCACGCCGTCATTGTCGCTGTCGTGAGGGGCGTTTTTTTGGGGGTTTTGAGCGGGCTGGCTGACCTTGGGTGCGGGAGTCTTCGGTGCAGGGGCTTCGATCTTAGGAGCCGTCTCGACTACGATGGGAGCCTTTTCGACCGCTATGGGCTGGATGTACGGATACTCGCTATCGGCATAGAGAGCAGACGTGACAAGAGAGAGCGATAAGAGAAATAT
>JACXUD010000113.1 GCA_014764025.1 Campylobacterota bacterium
GAAGTGACGGCGAGTGGAAGCGCCTCATTCGTCCAAAGGGTTACCAAAAGAGCAATAACACCCACAAGCGCAGCCTGTGTAAAACTAAAAACCGTAAATGCGCCTGCGAAAAAGAGGAGCCCTACGGCTAACGCTATAAGAAGATCGCGTATCTGATATGGCTCTTTTTCAACCATATTACTACCTCGAGAGAAGGTCTTTGAGAGACTCTTGCGGGCTTTTGCCCTCTAGCATCTCATAGACCTCTTTGGCGATAGGAAGATAGAGTTTTTTCTCCTCTGCTATCTCTTTAAGCGCATACGCCGTCCCTATCCCCTCTGCTACTTCGCCAAGTTCTGTTAGTATCTCGCTTTGTGACATGCCTTTTGCAAGCCCAAGCCCCACACGAAAATTCCGGCTCATCGTTGAACTGGCCGTGAGAAAGAGATCTCCCGCTCCGCTGAGCCCTACAAAGCTCTCATCTTTAGCACCGTAATACTTGCCAAAACGCTGCATCTCGACAAGCCCCCGCGCAATAAGTGCCGCGGCCGCATTTTTACCCAACGAAAGCCCCTCGCAGATACCAGCGGCAATAGCGATAACATTCTTATAGGCACCCGCCACCTCTGCACCGATGACATCTGTGGATGTATAGGTCTTTATGAAATTCGGGAAGAGCTCTGCGATCTCTTTTGAGAGCTCTTCATTCAAAGAGTTCACGACAAGCGCGGTCGGAAGCGATTGCATCACCTCTGCCGCAAATGAGGGGCCTGAAAGAAAGGCTATGTTTGTATCCGGAATATGCGGCGCATAGATCTCGTTTAAAAATCTGCCGCTCTTGGCTTCGATCCCTTTAGAGGCTACAAGCACCTTTTGTCCGTTAAAATGAAAATTCTCTTGAAGCCATACACCAACCTGCTGTGCAGGTACAGTGATAATAAGATATTCACATGCCAAAACTTCCGATAAGCTACGAAAATTCGGCAGATCTTTTTTTATTCGTGAGGTTATATAGACTTCGCTCTTTTGTGAGAGTGCAAAGGCTAATGCACTCCCCCACTTACCGGCTCCAATGACTCCAACTGACATCGCAACGACTCCCTATTAATTTTTCAAACTCTTCTATATCACGCTCATAGCCGACCACGACGAAGATATCGCCGTTCTTGATCGCATGGTGTTTTGCTTTGCTCGAGTAGATGAACTCGCTGCTCATATCCTCATGCATGACCGAAAGCACGATAACGCCGTGCTCCCTGCTCCACTCGATATCGGTCGGATACTTGCCGTCAAAATAGTCATCCTTATCGACACGGATCTGTGCGATCTTGAGCGAGCTCTTCTCGTAGAGTATGTTATGCAGAACCTCCGTGATAACGGGCTTGTCAAGCATATCCGCAATCATAGCAGAAGTTGTTTGAACCAAAGGAATCACCTTATTGGCTCCGGCCAAACTCAGCTTATCGGCACTCTCTTTGTTTTGAGCGATCGCGATGATGATAAGATTCTTAAACGACGAGCGCAGAGAGATCGTCAAAAATATATTCTCGGCAGTATCGTCCAGCGTACAGAATGCCGTCGATTTTTCCATATCAAAACGTTCATTCAGATCGCCCCAATCCTCACTAAGATCGAACCTATTGATTGGATAGGCAAACTCTTTCTCAAGAGCCTCTTTGGCACCGCTCATGCTGAATATCTCTATCTCCCCGAACTTATGGCCTATATTGTTGGCAATCTCTAGCGAGTACTCGTTAAATCCAAATATCAAAGCGCCTATTTTACTCATGTTTCTCACCTATAAAGACTACGCTCGAACTCACGGATAAAGAGCACATTGCCGATAACCACGAGATAGTCCCCCTCCTCTAAGATCGTACTGTCGATAGGGTTAAAGAAGAAGCGTTTACGCTCTTTTTTATAGACCCCCAGTAGAATCACACGGTATCTTGCATTATGCAGATCAGCGACTAACGGGGCGTTGCGAAGCATCCTTGGCGTGATAATTATCTCTTCGATATTGATATTCGTATAGTCGCTTCGCAGCGCATGAATCACCTCGAATGCTACGGGTTTACCCACGAACTCTCTTGCAATCATACCTACAAGCTCTTTTGGATAGACTATCTCGTTAACGCCGGCATAAAGTAGTTTATTTCTATGCTCCTCTTTCATGAGCAGAGATAAGATATAAATCTTTTTATGAATACTTCGTACCGTCAAAGTCGTATAGACATTCTCTACGTCGCTCTCGCGCAGACACAAAATAGCCTTGACCTGACGCTGCAGATCGATATTGAGCCTCTTATAACTGTCGATATTCCCCGGATCGTAATTAAGCGCCACGAAGCCGTCGCTCTTTGCATTTTCGACTCTTTTGGGGTCCTCATCCAAAACGATGAGCGAGTTGCTGTTTTTTACAAGCTGTTTTGCCACCTCTTTAGAGATATGCTCATATCCGCAGATGATATAGAATTTTTTGAGCTTGGAGATATCATCTACCGTTTTCGTCTCTTTGATCTCATCGAGTTTTTCGGTAAAGGCCGAGACCGCCAATGAGGTAGTAAACGCCAAAACGGCAATACCGGCGATGATGACAATCATAGCGACCATGCGCCCCTCGTAGGTTATCGGCGTAATATCGCCATAGCCTACGGTCGATATCGTCACGATCGACCAATATATCGCATCATAGAGCGTATTGACGGGCGAATCCGGGTTATTCGCCTCCATCACGTAGATCAGCACGGACGAGACAAAGATGACGATCGATGCAAAGATTGAGAGAGTTAAGAATTCGAACTTTTTTGTAGCAAGAACCGAGACAAACGTCTGAAAACTGCGTGCGTAGCGAAAGAGCTTAAAGACCCGAAAGAGAATGAATATGCGCAGAAGCCTGAACTGATGGAAAAACGGCAGAATCGCCAAGAGGTCGATAATTGCACGAATGGAGAGTATATACTCCAACTTTTGACGCGCTATCTTTCGCAGCGCCTTTGAGAGCCGAAACTCTCGTGAGAGCATCAGATCATACTCGCTTTGTTCTATGATCACCTCTGTTATGCTGCTGCTGATCCAAAAACGCAGCAGATACTCTGCTAAAAAGATCAAAGAGATAATGATATTGTTAAAAAAGAGAAGCGAGTCATCGACATGGTACTTTACCTCTCGGATAAAAATGAAGACACTTGCAAAGATGAGTGCCATCATCACCATGTCGAAATATTTTTTAAAACGGTAGGAGTCGTTTTCTAAAAGATTATAAAAGAACCTTTTTGTCTGTATGTAAGAGTCCGAGACATTGATCGCATAGGCAATATCAACAATCCAGCCCTTGAACATCCATCAGCCTAGTTTAGCTTTTAATATCTCATTGATCGTCTGCGGATTCGCACTCCCTTTAGAGGCTTTCATCGCTTGACCTACAAAGAATCCGAAGAGCTTATCTTTACCGCCGCGATACTCTGCGACCTTCTCTTGATTTGCATTGATGATCTCATCGCAGATCGCCTCGAGTGCACCCGTATCGCTGACCTGCTTGAGCCCTAAAGCGTCAATAACGCCATCGACATCAAGGTTCTCCTCTACTAGCTTATCAAGCACCTCTTTGGCCGCTTTGCCGCTAATGGTGCCATCTTCGATACGTTTTACAAGAAGCCCAAGCTTTTTGGCATCAACATGTGTATTCGTGATATTCATATCGCCTTTGAGACGTCCTTGAAGCTCTACCGTGAGCCATGTGGTCGCATTTTTTGCACTAATCCCCTCATCCATCATATCCTCAAAATATTTAGCCATCTCGACGCTTGAGGTGATGACGCTTGCGTTGTATTCGCTCATGCCGTACTCTTTGATAAAGCGCTCCATCTTCTCATCCGGCAACTCGGGAATCTTTGAATAAAGAGCCATCATCTCATCCGAGATAACCGCTTTTAAAAGGTCAGGCTCAGGGAAGTAGCGATAATCCGCCGCCTCTTCCTTGCCGCGCATACTGCGTGTCTCTTGTTTTGTTTGATCGAACAGACGCGTCTCTTGGACGATCTCATCTTTGTAGGTGCCGTCTTCCCACGCTTCGACTTGGCGTGCAACCTCTAGCTCGATCGCTTTTTGGATGAATCTAAACGAGTTGATGTTCTTGATCTCTACACGTGTATAGAGCTTCTCATCCCCTTTTGGGCGGATTGAGACGTTCACGTCAACCCTAAACGAACCCTCTTGCATGTTCGCATCGGAGATATCCAAATAGCGCACGATCGCGTGAAGTTTTTTCAGATAAAGCACCGCCTCTTCTGCACTGCGCATATCGGGCTCGGATACGATCTCTAAAAGCGGCGTTCCTGCACGGTTCAAATCAACTTTAGATATATCGCCCTCGTGAATATTCTTGCCGGCGTCAGCTTCGATATGCGCACGGTTGATGCGGATGATCTTGTGTGATCCATTTTCAAAATCAATGCGAAGCTTTCCGTGCTCTACTACCGGAGTGTAGAGCTGCGTGATCTGATAGGCAGATGGAGAGTCAGGATAGAAGTAGCTTTTGCGGTCAAAGTATGATGTTTTGTTCACCGTAGCATCGATCGCCGTACCGAACATGATTGCTTTATGTAGAACCTCTTTGTTAAAGACGGGCAGTGCACCAGGAAGTGCTAAACATGTAGGACAGGTATTGGTATTTTGTTTGTGGTTAAAACTGGTAGGACATGAACAAAAGAGTTTTGTTTTCGTATTGAGCTGGACATGGACCTCTAGGCCGATCACGACTTCAAACATAGGTTTCCTTAGAGTATAAAAATAGTAAGTTGTTTATATTAGCCTAACTATCTTTTAAAACTACTAAATCAATGGTTGATCTTTTGCCACTAATAGTGATAACGGCACTGCGCTACGATAATTATGCCATCTACGATTTTATAGACAAGCCTATGTTCTGAGGTTATCCTTCTTGAAAAATAGCCATGAAAATTCTCTTTTAATCGCTCAGGTTTTCCAAGGCCGCCTGAATCATCCGGATTTCGTTTAATATCTTGCAACAAAAGATTGATGCGCTTTAGAATATTTTTGTCGTTTTCAACCCAATACCGATAATCTTCCCAAGCTCTATCGGCAAAACCGATTATCATATCGAAAGCTCTTTTTTTACAAAGCCTAAACTCTCTATTTGATCGACCGCATCATTGAGCCTATCCCTGTTATTTTTGGATGAAAGCAGGTACATCGTCTCTTTCATTGCACTATACTCTTCATAGGAGATAAGCACAGCCGATTTTTGATCTTTTGTGGTGATAATGAACTCATCAAAATCATCACAGACCTTATCGATTATTTCTCGAAGATTATTTCTGGCTTGTGAGTAGAATAGCGCTTGCATTTGGAACCCCTCATTGACAATATCTTGTCATTTTATCAGACCGATATTTTTTTGTCAATATATGACACCCCTTTAAAGTTCCATTGCCTGAGTGATATATCCCAAATACTCACCAATATCATCAAGTTTTGAAAGCGTCTTTTCACATATCTCTTTGTAATCGACTCGCTCATAGTGATGCGCAAGAAAATTTCTAAACGATGCAATTTTTGCAAATTCATATGCAAAGTTCGGCGGTATGATACCGCTTTCACCAAGCAGGTCTATACTTTCATAATAGCTGTTTGATCTTTTAAGATTTTTGTATTTTATGACCATCTCTGCTAACGCTATAGAGCTATCTGCCGCTAAGTATAGATAGTGAAGAAGCGCACCTTGATATATTTTATCTGTTAAAAACTTTTGCTTGCACTCACCCTTTAAAGAGTCCAAAATCTCTAAAATCTCTTCTATCGATTTTATCTTAGACTCTATTCTACGCAACATCCAATAACCTTTGAAATACTTTGTAATCTTTTATCTGATGCTCTAGATCGAGTTCAAAAACGACTCTTGAATCATCAAGAGACTCTTTTAGGATAATGTTGTTTTCAAATATATCCTCTAATAGTGAAAAGTTTTTTGCACTATTGAGCACGACAAGATCTATCTCTTTATGAAGTGCAATCTCAAGTGCGTGATGCACTTTGAGCTTTGTATCAAAAAAATCAAATCCGTTATTGATAAAAATTGCAATATCAAGATCACTTTGATCAACTTGAGTCCCTTTGGCATAAGATCCAAAAAGATAGGCAAACT
>JACXUD010000114.1 GCA_014764025.1 Campylobacterota bacterium
ATACCATTTGCCTAGGCGGCATTGATGATGCGTGCCGAACTCGCCGCTCTTTTTGCCGAGCGTGATGGAGGCGTAGGCGTTGGCCTTAAAGACGATATGGTCGATCATGACAAGATTGACGAATATTCTGTCTTGTATGAACCCCAGCTCCTCATCGATCACCTCCGTTCGCTCGCGAAGCATCTCCATACTCTCTTGAAAGGTCTGCATCAAGTCGCTGAACTCGTTTACGACATCCTTCATCGTGCTAGCGTTGGATGCGTTGCTGACACTCTCTTGCTGGAGTATCTGCACGGTTGCACGGATCTCGCCCGTTGCCTTTTGGGTTCTCTCGGCAAGTTTGCGCACCTCGTCCGCAACGACCGCGAAACCGCGACCGTGTTCGCCTGCGCGCGCCGCTTCGATCGCGGCATTGAGTGCAAGCAGGTTGGTCTGATCGGAGATATCGCTGATAAGATTGACCATGTTGGTGATCTCGAGCGAGCGCTCTTCGAGCATCTGCGTCGAATTGGCGCTCTCCTCTATCATCTGGTTAAGCCCATAAAGCTTCTCGCCCACGTTTCGCGCTTCACGGGCGCGTTCGTTCGACATTGCCGAGAGTTCACGTATACCTTCGCCGATTTCGCTTAGCTTTTTGGTGTTGTTGCCGAAGCTTTGCTGCAATGAACCCAGCTGTTTATTGTTCTGATTCACGGTTCCAAGCTCGGCATTGAGCTGTGTGCGCAGCTGTGTGGCGTGGTTTTGCTTCATGTGCATCAGGCTCTTGTTGATGGTCTCGCCCGCAAAAGCAAGATTGCTGTTGAGCCCTTGAGTGTTGAATGGGCGAAAATACTCATTCTCGCTTACATAGCCTATGGTGGTGCGCATCTCACGGGTAAAGGTCTCTATCTGATCGAGCAGTTTGTTGGAGTTGTGGCAGAGCTCTCCGATCTTGCCGCTATCTTCTATCATCGTCGAGCGTGTCTCGAAATTCCCTTCGACGGCGCTGGCAAGAACCCTGCTCACTTTATCAAGGTGCTCATTCATGCCGTTCATTTGGCGTTTAAATAAAAAAGCAAGCACGAGATAGGTAAAAAGCATCGCGCTGTCTTCGATCGTGACGCCGTGAAGAAGTGCGCCTACGATATAATCGACCACGAAGAGCCCCAAAAAGAGCATCACGATCATATTGATATTAGAGAGATAGGATGAATTTGTCATAACGCCCTCCAAACGGTTTGAGTAGCTCTTCGAGCATCTGCGACGAACTCGCTACGCCGCCGCTGCGCTCTGCGCTCAGCAGTTTTTGATAGAGCGGCTTTATCTGCTCTATCGCCTTGCTTGTAGGTTTTCTTCGTACCGAGTAGTACCCCACGATACCCCCTTTGGCATCGAATGAGGGTGTCACGTTTGCAAAGACCCAGTAGTAGTCGCCGTTTTTGGAACGGTTGATCACATAAGCGTATATCTCTTTGCCCGAACGAATCGTATCCCACAATAGCTTGAAGATAATCTTTGGCATATCCGGGTGGCGGACGATGCTGTGCGGCTTAGAGATGATCTCGCTCTCTGTGTACCCCGCAAGCTTTAAAAAGAGCTCGTTCCCGTAGGTAATACGCCCCTGCGTATCGGTCTTTGAGATGATGAACTCATCGTCTTTAAAGTGAAGTTCTGCCATATATTCTCCTAAAGAACACCAATAAGAAATAATATCTTAAATCTTTGTCGATTCGTAGCCTCTTTGTGTCTTTTGATTGTCTTTTTTTACTCTTGTGTTGTTTGGTAACAAAGCGTCATCAAACTCTCAAGCTCGTTTCACATGCCAAAGAGAGTGCTCCCTGCAGTAACTCGGTTAGAATTACGATATAATTATGCAATTTTTATGCCCGCGGTTGGCATAAGCTACAAATATTACGTCAATACAGATATTTTAGGGATTTTTCAAGCCCTTCTCTCACCGCTTTACAACCCTCTTTGACACACTTTTCAACTAGGCAGACCCTTAAAGGAAACAACTATGACATTTCAATCACTCGGTCTTATCGACCCGCTATTAAAAGCCGTTACCGAGCAAGGCTACACGACTCCGACCCCTATTCAAGCCCAAGCGATCCCCTCTATTTTAAAAGGCCAAGATATGCTTGCCGGCGCGCAGACGGGCACGGGCAAGACGGCAGGATTTACCCTGCCGCTGCTTCAGATTTTAAGCCAAAACAGACCGAAAAAACGCACCCCGCGCGCCCTTATCCTCACCCCTACTCGAGAGCTTGCCGCTCAGGTTGGCGAGAGCGTGGCGACCTATGGCAAATACCTCTCGCTCAAAAGCACCATTATCTTCGGCGGCGTGAAGATCGGCCCGCAGATCAGTGCGCTTCAAGGCGGCGTCGATATCCTTATCGCCACGCCGGGGCGTCTGCTAGACCATGTCGAACAAAAGACGCTTGATCTGAGCAAAATAGAGCTCTTCATTCTTGATGAGGCGGATAGAATGCTAGATATGGGCTTTATCAAAGATATTCGCCGCGTTATCGCGCTGCTCCCGAAATCGCGTCAGAACCTCCTCTTCTCGGCGACCTACTCCGATGAGATAAAGACGCTCGCCTCTTCACTGCTGCATAATCCGTGCGAGGTCGAAGTGGCACGCCGCAACACATCAAGCGAGCTGGTCAAACAGAGCGTCATCCTGGTGGATTGTGCGCGCAAAAGTGCGCTGCTTGGCGAGATCGTAGGCAAAAACAAGTGGAAGCAGGTGCTCGTCTTTACCCGTACCAAACACGGCGCGAACAAGCTGAGCGACTATTTTAACAAGATCGGCATCACCGCCGCGGCGATCCACGGCAACAAGAGCCAAGCCGCAAGAACAAGAGCGCTGGATGATTTTAAAAAGAACAAAGTCCGCGTGCTTGTAGCGACCGACATCGCCGCGCGCGGTATCGATATCGACGCACTGCCGCACGTAGTGAACTTCGAGCTGCCTAACATCGCCGAAGAGTACGTACACCGCATAGGGCGAACGGGGCGTGCGGGGTGTGAGGGCGAAGCGCTCTCGCTAGTCTGTATCGACGAAGCGGATTACCTTAAGGGAGTAGAGAAGCTCATCAAAAAAAGCATCCCTTCACGTATCGTAGAGGGGTTTGAACCCGATCCTACCATCAAAGCACAGCCCATCATGCAAGGACGCGGCGGCAGAGGAAACTCGCAAAAACCTCGTTCGAACGACTCACAGCGTCCAAAGAACAGAGGCGAAGAGAGAGGTAGAAACGATAGAGACCAAAGAGGCGAGAGAAATCAAAAAGATACCAAAGAGCGATTCGCACAAAACACACGGCGCTAAGCCAAAAACCCAAACTCCTAAGCCTCATCCAAGAGGCAAACGAGCTCCGCACAATTAGAACTCACATGCCGAGCTAAGCGACGATGTGAGCAAGCGAGCTTTGAATATCGCAGTATTTGAAGCTAAAACCGCTCTCTAACAGCGCTTTTGGATAGACCTCTTTAGAGTCGGTGAGCACCACGCTTGCCTCGCCGAAGATGAGTTTGAGCACAAAGATCGGCAGCGGAAAGAGCGTGGGTCGGTGAAGCGCCGCACCGAGCGCTTTCGTGAACTCCCTGTTGCTCACGGGTTGCGGTGCGGTCGCGTTGAATGTACCGCTGAGGTGGTTATCGATGATGTGCTCATAGATGCGCACCAAATCCTCTATATCTATCCAGCTCATCATCATGCTGCCATCGCCGATAACGCCGCCCACGCCCATTTTAAAGGGCGGGAGCATCTGGCTCAGCGCACCGCCGCCTTTTCCAAGCACGACTCCAAAACGAACTATCGCAGTGGGTTTGTTGCATAAGAGCGCCTCATGCTCCCACGCTTTGACGACGCCTGCCAAAAAGTCGCCCGCATCTTCGCCACAGCTCTCATCGCAAGGCTTATCGTTTGGATAGACCCCCACAGCCGAAGTAGAGATAAACTGCTTCACGTCACTCAGGTTTATCGCCTCCACAAGCTTTTTGGTGGTATCCACACGGCTTGAGAGCAGCACTTTTTTATAGGCATCGTTCCAGCGTTTGATGATAGGCGCACCGGCTAAATTGAAAACGGCATCGACGCCTCTGAGTTTATCGACGATGTCGGCAACACTGTCACGGCGCTCAATGACGACGTAGTTAGGAAACTTTTTTATAAGTGCAGAGGCTACAAAGCCGCTTGCTCCGCTGATTGCAATTTTCATTTGAATCTCCATTCAAGTTACACGATTTGTAACTTTCATTCAATACGCTCTATGAGCAAAGCCCACAGAGCTACGTTTGCGCCACTTGGGCGACTGAAGCTTGCCTCTTCGAGGCAGATCAACCTATTTTAAATGCTTCAATGGCTTCTAATCTAGCCTCTTTGTGGCTCACGATGGGTTTTGGATAATCCGCTATGAGACCTTGACGTAAATACTCCTCATTATGGAGTCTTTTTGCTTCAATATCTTTGAGTTTTGGAAGGTACTTTTTTATGTAGAGCGCCTCTTTATCAAACTTCTCGCCTTGGGTGTAGGGGTTAAAGACTCGAAAATAGGGCTGGGCGTCCACGCCCGTACTTGCACTCCACTGCCACGAGAGGATATTTGAAGCCGCGTCATAATCAAGCAGATGCGCCGCAAAGAAGCGCTCGCCCCACTGCCACGGCAATAGAAGGTGCTTTGTAAAGAATGAAGCGCAGAACATCCGCGCGCGGTTGTGCATCGTGCCTGTGCTTAGCAGCTGTGTGACTGCGGCATCGATGATGGGAAAACCCGTTTGGGCAGTGCAAAAAGCTTGAAAATACTCTTCATTAGCTACGCCGTTAAAATGACCTTTGAAGTTTTCACATGCCAAACGAGGAAAATGAAAGAGCAAATAAGCGTAGTAGTCGCGAAAGATAAGCTCTCTTATATAGGGCTCGACATCTTTTTGCTGTTTCAACGCCAAGACTCTGCGCACTATCTCGCGCACGCCGATCGTGCCGAATCGAATATGTACACTTAATCTTGATGTGGCATCTTGGTTTAGATAATCGCGCCCCTCATGATAGCCCTCTATCTTTTCTATAAAAGACTCAAGCATCTCATGCGGATCGCTAAAACGGCCTTTGTCGCTTTGGACAAATCCGATAGACTCCAGCGAAATATCGGCATGTGAAACACTCTTGCCATCTACACGGATGATAGAGTCAAATTCACATGCCACAAGGTTGTGTTCTGCCACAAGCGATGGCGCAAGTTGAGACTCTAAAACTTTTCTAGCCTTTGTGTAGTAGGGTTTATAGACCACGTACGGCGAGCCGTCATCTTTTAAAATCTCATTTGGTTTGAAGAGGTAGGTGCTATATTTATAACGAAACTCAATAAGGCGCGAGATCTCTAAATCGCGCTCTTTGGCATAGGCGTCATAATCACCGCTTGCAACCACCTCATCAAACCCCATCTTTAAAAGATAGGCAAAAACCTCAACGGGTCTGCCGTAGAATATCGCCAGATCAAGCCCGATGGCTTGGAGCGACTTTTTAAGCCTCTGCGCCGCCTCAAATATAAAGCTCACCCGTGCATCGGCATGTGAAAGCTTCTCTAGGATATGCGTGTCGAATATAAAGATAGGCAAAACCTCCCCGCCAAGCGAGAGGATGGGATTGTCCTCTATGCGAAGATCGCGGCGAAACCAGAGGATACGTCTCATTTGTAGCTTTTAAGCTCAGAGCGAAGTGCCAGCTCTTTTGGGTAGGGGTGCAGAAACTTCTGCGAGAGCAGATAGGTGGCGTTGTACTTTTTTGCCAAGAGTTCAAGTGTGCTGAGCGGTACGATGATAGGCACGATATGGTTGTAAAAATCGACGATCTGCGTATGGAGCATCTCTTTTTCGATCTGGCTTATCTCTTTTTTGACAAATCCTGCCATGTGTTCAAGCACGCTTCGGCTCTTTTTAATGGAGCTTTTGTGTTTGAGTGCGGCGTAAAAACGGCTCTCGTAGCGTTTGAGGTTCTCTGCGAAGGTGAGCTTATCGTGGTTGGCGACGATATTGCCGAGCTCTCGGTAGAGCACAATATATCCATCACAAAGTTCTCCCGCAGCCATGCGTCGTTAAGCCTGCCCTCCTCTTCCATCGGCAAGTCGCCGAAACGCTCTTTGCACATCGCGGCAAAGATACCGTCCTCTTTTGAGCTTTCGCAGTAGCCGTTGTCTTGGTAGAGCTTGGCACTTCCCATCGAACAGCTCGGACTTCGCGATTTAAAGATAATGCCGCAGAGTTCACTCTCTTCAAGACGAAAGAGCTCTCTTTTGCTTGCCTCCTCCAGCGGCTTTGTGATATCGCTACCGTCTTTATTGGAGCTCACTATGATACGCTCGCCCTCTTTTACAAGCCGCATCGAAGGGCGCGGCGAGCCAAAGGCGATGTGCTCCGGACAAAAAGAGAGAAACTCCACATAGCGTGAGAGCTCATCGGTGATGAACTCATCGCGTTTATGACCGCCGTCAAATCGTACTTTCTCACCCAGCAAACACCCTGAGACCGCTATCTTTATCATCTTTTTTCTCCTAAAAGCGCGGCAATGTTCTTTGAAATATCACCCTCAAACACTGCACTCACTACCGCTATCATATCGGGCTTATGCTCACAAATCTCTTTGATGTTGCTTGCATTGATACCGCCGATGGCGCAGATTGGAATACGAAGCGCCTCTTTTGCCTTTTGAAGTACGCTCATATTTACAATACCCGATTTTGGCTTGGTTGGCGATGGATAAAAAGAGCCAAAGGCGACATAATCGGCCCCCTCACTCTGCGCCTCTAGCGC
>JACXUD010000115.1 GCA_014764025.1 Campylobacterota bacterium
TTAAAATTTTTTCGGCTTCATGGGCAACGGCTTCCAAGCCCTTTGTCATAGTTACA
Source organism: Campylobacterota bacterium (assembly GCA_014764025.1). Classification (GTDB taxonomy): domain Bacteria; phylum Campylobacterota; class Campylobacteria; order Campylobacterales; family Sulfurimonadaceae; genus JACXUD01. Next base: position 57 of record JACXUD010000115.1, read on the forward strand.
ACACCACTAAGATTTAAATCGATTGCAATTTTGTTGGATATATGAGGAATAGTTTTTAGTGATATTTTCATAACCTATAGTGCCTTTACAAAAATAAATTTTGTAATTTTACACTATCTTAGGTAAAAGTTGCTTTAGTCAGAGGTGATTAATTCGCGAGCAGAAGTGTGAGCTCCGAAGCTTTTTTTGAGTCCATTTTAGAGAGGATTTGTGCCACGTTTTTTGGTTGTAATGTTTTCAATATTGTGACTGCATCCTCTGCATCCATCTCGGCCAACACCTTAGAAGCGGAAGCCGGTTTCATTTTAGCAAAGGATTCGGCGACTTTGCCCATTTTAATCGATTTAATCTCTTTTAAAACGGCTTCGTTTTTTTCCAGCATTGCTTTTGCGTTCTCCTCTTTCTGAGTCGCATCATTCAATTTTTTTTCAATCTCCTGCTCTTTCAGAGTAAGCGACACCTCTTTTTTCTTAAGCAGCTCTTCGGTTGCGACTTTCAGTGCATTGAGAGCTTGTTTCTCTTCGTCTATGCGTTCAAGTTCTACAAGGAGTTCGCTCTTTCTTTGCTTGAAAATCTCCGTACACTCAAATAGCCGCTCGCTTGTCTCTATGGCATGTGAAAGCGTAGATATAAAGAGACAAAAAATAAAAACAGATTTCATTAAACGGAACCTTTTGAACGGACTAAAAGTGCAATCTCATCAAGATCTTTCGACTCTCTCTTCGAAATAGCCAGCTGAATCTTCTTTATCTCTTGTACTTCTAGGTAGTGGTATTTTTCATACTCTATCGTATCCATTTGAAGCTTTTTTTGGGCGATTTTTGCTTGTGATTGTGCAAATGCGACCCACTCTTTATTGTGCTCTATAGCGGCTCGCTGAGTTGAAAGGATCGTTCTGCTTGCGATCATCAATGATATCGAGCCGGCTTGCGGCGCCGAGATATTTTCAAGAGCCTCATAAGAGATCTGCAGTGCAATCTTTGCACTATTGAGATTTGCATTTGCTTTTTGTAGCGCCTGCTCGCTCTTCTCCATCGCACTCTTTTTGAGTCTGACGATTGAGCTAAAGCGTGTCTGCATCACAAAACCTTTTATAAGATGATCGTATCTTCTCTTTCTGCCGATGTAGAGATGATACCCACTTTCGTCTTTGTTATCTCTTCGATCGCACGAATATAATCCTGCGCCTCTTTTGGAAGTGCATCGAATGTTCTAGCACCTTTTGAGTTCTCCCATCCTTTAAAGACCTTATAAACAGGTTTGACATCGTTTAGGTTCTCCGGCAGATAATCGATCTCTTGACCGTTCACCTCGTATGCCACACACACTTTGACTTCGCTAAAACCATCAAGAACATCCAGCTTCATAACTGCCAACTCATCACAGCCGTTGAGACGGCTTGCGTAACGGCATGCTACGGCGTCAAACCATCCACAGCGTCTTGCACGTCCCGTCGTTGTTCCGAACTCATGGCCTTGCTTGCCTAAACGCTTACCCTCTTCACCTAGATCCTCACTTGGGAAAGGTCCGTTTCCTACACGCGTACAGTATGCTTTTACTATTCCCGTGACTTTACCTATATCTTTTGGATTGAGTCCAAGACCCGTACAAGCACCGGCGCTCACCGTAGATGAAGAGGTGACATATGGATAGGTACCGTGATCGATATCAAGCATCGTCCCTTGAGCACCCTCCAATAGAACTCTTTTATTCTCGTTATCAAGCGCGTTCCAAAGCATATTCGTCGTATTCGTGATAAATGGAGCCAGTCTCTCTTTGTAGTTTTTAAGCTCTGCTAAAAGCTCATCTTCATTCGGTGTTTTGACATCAAGAACTTTAAAGATAGCACTATTTTGCGAAAAGTAATCCATGATAGAAGCGCACAGTTTTTCGCTATTTAAGAGTTCGCCGACTCTATGACCGACACGATTGATCTTATCCGAGTAGGAAGGCCCGATGCCTTTGCCCGTCGTTCCTATCGCTTTATCTCCCTTCATTCTCTCTCGCGCTTGATCGATCAAAGAGTGGTACGGTAGATTCAAGTGTGCTTTATCAGAGATAAAGAGTCTTCCCTCAAGCTTATCAAATTGCGTCATCTCTTTTATTAGCGACTCAGGAGATAAAACGACTCCGTTACCGATGATATTCACGGCCTTTGGATTCAATACTCCCGAAGGCACCAAGTGCAGTGCGTAACGGACACCGTCAACCCAAATCGTATGCCCGGCGTTGTGTCCGCCTTGTGAACGGCATACGATATCGTAGTTCATCGCAAGTTTATCTACGATCTTGCCCTTGCCTTCGTCTCCCCATTGAATTCCTACAATCAAATCTGCTTTCATCCATTTCCTTCTATTTTGTTAATGCTTCACATACAACATCGGTATAGATCGCAAATCCAACCGAGTTTAACTCTTCATTCTTATATCTGCCGCCTCTGGCATAAACCTCATTCTTCTCGATGATCCTAAAAAATAGTTCATCGTAATAGAGCATCTCGGCATAATAGAGCGGTGCCATGACGCTATTTTCACATGCCATCTCACTGCAGAGCTCTTTCATCTTCAATAGCTCTGTTTTGATCGATTCAGGCACGATAGAGATCACCTCGTCTATCTGTTTTGCATTTTGCAGGTAAACCAGCTTCTCCAGCCACTCCACATTCAGACTTAAGAACTTCTCAATATTCACATGCCGGAAATCTTCCAAACTGAGCTCTTCAAACATATCGCTTATCAGCTTAGGAATCTGCATGTTCGATATCTGAATAAGCGGTTTGATCTCCAGCCTGTCCAATATCTCTTTAGCAATCCCCAGTACGCTAGAGAGGCTTTTTTGTCCGATGTACTCAACGCCCACTTGATAGTGCTCTTCTGTGGGGTAGGTAAAGACCGGCTGGATATAGAACCACTTTTTATGCTCCGTGTTGCGGCCTAGGCGTTTTTGGATTATGCGTACGACGTCTATCGTCGAATCGGCTCTGAGCGAGATGTTGTGATTCTTCTCGTCGTTAAGACGCACAAGCTTTTTTTCATCCGAAATACTCAAATGCTGATGATACGAAAAGAGAGGTGTCACGATCTCTTCGTAACCTTTAGAGTAGAGCACTTCGCTGGCTATACTCTCCACCCTTCTCTTGACTTTGGCACTCTCGCCGAAATAGAGCTTTGAGCCGTTAGGTATTTCGTGTTCAAAAATCATTTCGCTTCTTTAATGTATATCTCATTGAATATTTTATTGGCAGTACCGTCATATCTACGTCTGCCAAGTTTGTCAAGCGCCATTTCGACACTATTGAGTACCCATGCCATCTCATACGGTGCAATGAGCCCCATCTGATTGATACGGAAAATCTTTCCTTTAAGATGATCCTGCCCGCCTGCAACATTCACATGAAAATCGTTATTTAATATCTTACGGATCGCTGACGCATCCTGATCATCGATCGTCGTCATAGAGAGTGCAGGATTTTTTGGATAGACATGCAATCCTATCGCCTCCATTGCAGCAAGTGTAGCTTTTGCCCGTCTTTGCGTATCCGCAAAGAGTTTTTCGACACCGCCGTCTCTCTCTATCGTCTCTAAAATCTCTAAAAGACCGATAATAAGCGTCGTTGCCGCCGTCCATGCCGTCGTATTTGCACGCTGATTTTTGATCTCTGTCGCGAGATTGAAATAGTAGCCTTTGCCTTTGCCTATCTTCTCGATTGCTGCAGCACTTAGACCCAAGATCGCAAGACCAGGCGGGAGCATCAACGCTTTTTGGCTGCCTGCGATCAGACAATCTATATGGGTCACGTCGATCTTCTCAACACCGACCGCCGTGATGCCGTCCGCAATAACCATGATCGAAGGGTTGATCTCTTTAACAGCCTTGGCGATTGCCTCTACCGGATGGCGTAAACCGCCTGCCGACTCGCTGATCTGTACTGCTAGTGCATCGATTTGCGGATTTGCCTTCACTGTCGCAACGACCTCTTCGACCGATACCGGCGTATTCCACTCGTTCTTTATCTCAACGTTTTTCAAACCGCATGCAACGGCTATCTTGCCAAAACGCTCGCCGAACTTGCCTGAATTCACATTCAAAAGCGTGTCGTGGCAGAGATTCGTTACTGCCGACTCCATTGCGCCCGTACCGCTTGATGAGAGCATCACCACCTCATCCATACAGAAGAGTTCAAAGAGTTTTTTGCGAGTTTTTTCAAAGATTGCTTCAAATTCAGGTGTTCTGTGGTGAATCGTCTCTGCCGACATAGCATTGCGGACATTTTGAGGAACAGGAGTAGGTCCTGGCGTAAAAAGTAACATAAATGAGTTCCTTAAGGCATTTTAAATAAAACCTAAAATTATATCTAAAAAAGCTAAAGAGACCCTTTCTTTTTTGGACTATTTGACCATTCTAGCGGTAATCGTATCGAGTGTTTTAAAGATCACATCCTCTTGAAACGGCTTGACCATATAGCCGTTGGCGCCCTTTTTAATCATCTTTAAAACGCTAGCCTTACCGCCTTCGGTCGTTGCCATAACGATGCGAGTCTTATTCCACTCTTTGTTTGCACGAACCGCATCAACAACCTGCTCACCGTTCATATTGGGCATATTCCAGTCAAGCAGCATAATGTCGATCTGCTCTTTTTTCATGACCTTCATCGCCTCCAGACCATCTTCGGCTTCAAAAATATTCAACTCCGGCCACGCCGGCTTTTTAAAATATCTCGTCATCACATTTGACAATACACGGCGGATAATCTTGCTGTCATCGACTATTAATATATTCATCTCAACTCTTCTATGGTAAAATTAGCTTCCGCAACTTTAGCATATTTACATAAAATTAATTATTCAAATGTCTCTATATTATAATTTAAAGGTTCGATTTATGACGATTTTTGACTCAATTTTACTTGGTATCATCGAGGGATTTACCGAGTTTTTACCCATCTCTTCCACAGGCCATCTCATCGTTGCAAGCGATTTTTTGGGTATCGATCAAAACAGCGTAACAAAAGCATATGAGGTCATCATTCAGTTTGCGGCGATCTTTGCGGTAATCTTCAACTATAAAGATAAATTCGTCATAGAAAAGATCGATTTATGGAAAAAGGTTCTCTTGGCATTCTTGCCGATCGCACTTGTTGGGTTTGTCTTTTCAAAACAGATCAAAGAGCTCTTTAGCGTCGAAGTGGTCGCCGTGATGTTCATCATCGGCGGTATCATCTTTTTACTGGTAGAGAAGTTCGGTATCAAAGATGATGCAGATGCAATCGATGATGTAGAGAAGATAAGCTACAGACAAGCCGCATGGATAGGTTTCGCACAGATTTTCGCCCTTATACCGGGTACCAGCAGAGCCGGCTCGACCATTATTGGGGCTCTATTGGTCGGTCTTAGCCGCAAGGCGAGTGCCGAGTTTAGCTTTTTGCTTGCATTTCCGGTTATGGCCGCCGTCACGGCTCACGACCTCTTAAAACACTACCACGAATTTGAGTCGTCGCAAGTAGTAACGCTTATCATAGGATTTGTCGTTTCATTTATTGTTGCATATCTGACGATCAAACTCTTCTTAAAATTTTTAGAGCGATTTACCTTTGTCGGATTCGGTATCTACCGTATTCTCTTTGGTGTCGCACTCTTGGCTATCTACGCAAACTAAACTCACATGCCAAAAGAGTCGTATTAGTGGCATAAAATTTGCTTTTACCTAACTCAATCATTTGAGTTTTAGGAGCAATCAATGCAAACAATCGGCAGCCGTAACTCTAAAATTCACACTTTTTTAGAGCGTTTAGAGTCCGCTTTTTATAATCTAAGCCAAAAGCTACTCTAGGGTTTTGAGCACTGTTTTGGCAAGTTCCAACGCCTTTGAGCGATGAGAGAGACCTTTTTTCACCTCATCGTCGAGCTCACCGAGCGTCTTCTCATAGCGCGATGGGATAAACAT
>JACXUD010000116.1 GCA_014764025.1 Campylobacterota bacterium
TTTCAAAAATCCCTTCAAGACAAAACCCCCTATAGCGTCGTTCACAGGCTGCTACTTCAAAACGGCAAGATCAAGCATGTGCTTGAGCACGGCAAAACGGAGTATGACGCACAAGGCCAAGCCCTTATCTCACACGGTACGGTTCAAGATATAACGGCGCAAAAAGAGCTGGAGATTCGCCGCAGCCAAGAGCACCGATTTATAAGCAGCGTCATTAACGGCGCACAGTGTATCATCGCCGTCATCGACCCCACAGGGGTGATGATCCGCATCAACAGATACGGCGAGGAGTTCACGGGATACAGCTCCGAAGAGATAGCCTCCGAACCCTTCTTTTGGTCTCGATTCGTCCCGCAGGCGATCCGCAAAGAGATAACCCATATGGCAGAGGCCGCAAAGAACGGCGCCATCGAGAAGCGCTTCCAAAATGCCTGGATCTCTAAAAGCGGCGAAGAGCGGATGTTCGAGTGGTCGAATTCGCTTGTAAAAAACGAGAGAGGCGAACTGGACTATATCGTGACGGTCGGCATCGATATCACCCAAAACAAGCTCCTTGAGGCCGAGATCATCAAAGCCAAAGAGAGCGCCGAGAGGGCAAACGTGGCCAAAAGCGAATTTTTGGCCAATATGAGCCACGAGATACGCACCCCGCTCAACGGGATCGTGGGCTTGACCGATCTAGTCCTCGGTACACAGCTAAACGAACAGCAGCGCGACTACCTCACAAAAGCCAAAAGCTCATCAAAGGCTCTGCTAAGCGTTATCAACGATATCTTGGACTACTCAAAGATCGAAGCGGGCAAACTCAATCTAGAAGTCGTAGGCTTCAAACTTGACCATCTGCTTCAAAACATCTCGGATCTCTTTAGCTACAAAGCGCATGAGAAGGGGCTTGAACTCCTCTTTGACATCGACGGTGATGCTCCGCAGACCCTCTACGGCGATCCGCTGAGAATCACACAGGTGCTCAATAACCTTGTGGGCAATGCCATCAAATTCACCCATAAAGGCAAGATTCTTCTCAAAGTGAGGCTTGTAAAGCTCAAAGATGCCTATGCAACACTCATCTTCGAAGTTAACGACAGCGGCATCGGTCTTAGCAAGATCGAACAGGAGAACCTCTTTAAGGCCTTTAGCCAAGTGGATGCCTCAAATACCCGAAAGTACGGCGGTACGGGGCTGGGGCTAAGCATCTGCAAACAGCTTGTGGAGATGATGGGCGGCAGGATCTGGGTTCAGAGCGCCAAAGGGGTCGGAAGCTCCTTTTGCTTCGAGATAAAGCTTAAAACTTCACAGATGAATGATCAAAAGAGGAGTTGGCTTGAGGGCAAACATATCCTTATCGTCGATGACGACGACAGCTCCCGCGCGATCCTTAAAAGCTCTCTTCTCTCTCTTCATGCAGAGGTATCAGAGGCAAGCGAAGGATTCAAGGCGATCGATATGGCCAAAAACAACCGCTTTGACTGTATCATCGTAGATTGGCAGATGCCCGTCATCGACGGTATCGACCTGCTCAAGATCCTTGAGAGCGAGCTGGCTCAGAGGATGCCGCGCGCCATTATGGTCAGTGCTTTCGCCTCGGCGGCCGAGCTTCGTAAAATGGGTGAGTCCAAAGGGGTGAGAGTTGAAGCGATACTTACCAAACCCTTTACTCCCTCATCCATAGTCGATACTATCGCCGATTATACGCACATAGAGCTCCATACGGAGCAGATGTCGCTTAGAGCTCAGGGCAGGGTGCTATTGGTAGAGGACAACGAGATCAATCAGATCGTAGCCAAAGAGAATCTTGAGAAGTTCGGCGTCGATGTCGTCATAGCCGATAACGGTCTTAGAGCTTTAGAGATGGTGCAAAAAGAGGAGTTCGATCTCATACTCATGGATCTGCAGATGCCGGTGATGGATGGCTTCGAGGCCTCTAAAGAGATCCGAAAGTTCAACAAAAGCGTTCCTATCATAGCCCTTAGCGCCGCGGTGATGCAGCGCGACAAAGAGCTTACGCAAGCGGCCGGAATGGACGGACACCTTGCCAAACCGCTCGAGATCGCAGAGCTCGAGGAGATCCTTGTACGCTACCTCAAGGTATCTTACGAAGAGCAAAAGAACGCCGAAGAGAATACCCCTTCTATTTACCTTGAGGGTGTCGATATGAAAAATCTCTTGGGGCTATTGAGCTACAAATATGAGAAGGCGTATGAACTGCTTTTGAATTTTGCGGAGCAAAACGCCGATTTTATGGAGCTGTTAGAGTCCAAAGAGACCGATTCTCCGGAGTTCAAGCATCTTATCCACAATATGAAAGGGGTAAGCGGCAACCTCTCTTTAACCGATATCTACAAATACGCTTACGAGATCGACACGACCTCGGATACGAAACGCAAAAGAGAGATTCTTCCGAAGCTTAAAGAGTCGCTTCAAAAAACCATCAAAGAGATAAAAGAGAAACTTTCTATTATAATTAAAGAGGAGGAGCCTTCAAAGCTCTATACGCTTCAAGAGTATAAAGAGTCGCTTCGCCGTATGCTAGATGAGATCGATTCGGGAAGCTTTATAGAAAAAGAGAGGCTCGACCTGCTCATTGCGCAGACAAAACAGTTTACAAACGACGAGATAGCCCATACCCTGCGTGGCTATTTCACGAATTTTGAGTATGAGAACGCCTCGCGCGATCTCAAATCGATACTAGAGGGATTATGAGCCAAAAACCCGTTATATTAATCGTTGACGACGAACCGATCAATATCAATGTCGTAGCCGAACTCCTCTCGGATCGCTACACCATAAAGGTTGCCACAAACGGGATCAAGGCTCTTGAGATCATACAGAACCAAAAGCCCGATCTCATCCTTTTGGATATTCACATGCCGCAGATGGACGGCTACGACGTGGCGCGCGCCATCAAATCAAACCCATCTATCAGCGAGATTCCCTTTATCTTTTTGACCTCTAAACAAGACAACAACTCTATCGTCATGGGGTTTAAGCTCGGTGCTTCGGACTATATAACCAAACCCTTCAACAAAGAGGAGCTCCACGTCAGGGTCGATAACCACATCCACGCCCATCTGCTTCAAAGAGAGCTCAATATCACGCTAGAACAGAGCAAGAACAACCTCAAGATCATCGACAGCTACGTCGCTTTCGTGCGTACGGATCTTGAGGGGATCACTTTGGAGGTCAGCAGCAGAATGTGCCGCTATCTGCACTGCCAACCCGAAGATATCATAGGCAAAAAGATGAACATCGTACGCTCCGAGAGTACGAAAAAAGAGATCTACAAAAGGCTCTGGGGGACCATCAAGAACAAAGAGACCTACGTCGTAGAGATCGAGAACAAAAATTTTAACGGAACCACCAACTGGTATAGAGCCACCATATCACCGCATATCAATATCTATAACAAACATATCGGGTATATGGCCTTCTACGACAACATCGACGAAAAAGTCGAGGTCAAACGCCTCTCCGAGACGGATAAGCTAACAAAACTCTATAACCGTGCAAAGATCGATACCCTTCTAGAGTCGGAGATGGAGCGTGCTGAGCGCTACGGTCAGCCGCTCTCTATCTTGATGCTCGATATCGATTTTTTCAAAAGCATCAACGACAACTACGGGCACCATATCGGCGACTTGATACTCCAAGAGTTTGCGGCCATATTGCAAAAAGGGGTAAGAAAAGTCGATTTCGCAGGGCGCTGGGGCGGCGAGGAGTTTTTGATCATCTCTCCAAACACCGATAGCCGCCAGGCATCTATTCTTGCCGAGAAACTGCGTCTTAGCATAGAGAAGCACACCTTCTCAAACGGCATAAAAAGAACCTCCAGCATCGGGATCGCACAGTACGATATCAACGAGGAGAGCAGTGCTCTTTTTAAACGTGCGGACGATGCGCTCTATGAAGCAAAAAAGAGCGGACGCAACAAAGTCGTCGTTAAATAGCGGCTATTCACATCAATTTAACCTAAAATAGTGTACTATTCACATACTAAAAATGAAGGTCGGCATGTGAATATTGGTCAAGAGGTCTTAGCGCTCCTCAAAGAGGAGATCAGCGAAATCGAATACGCGAGATATATCAAACAACTCAACTACGACGAGAAAAAATCAAGTGCCCATATGGCTCTCTTTCACGCACCCAACGCGCTTATAGCCAATTGGATCAAGAGCAAGTACAAAGAGAAGATCGCCCATCTCTTCGAAGTAAAAAGCGGTATGAAGGTGGCGGTGCAGATCGTACTGGGCGACGTCGTCGAGAAGCAAAAGAGCAAACCTAAAAGCGAAAGCGTTATTCACAATTCACTTTTAAACCCTTCACACACATTCGAGAACTTCATGGTGGGCGGCTCCAACCAGTTCGCCTATGCGGCGGTCAAGAGCGTGAGCGAGAAACCCGGCAAGGTCTATAACCCGCTCTTCATTCACGGAGGGGTCGGTCTTGGAAAGACGCACCTTATGCAAGCGGCCGGAAACTTCCTTCAAAACCACGGTAAAACGGTCATCTACTCCACCGTCGAGCAGTTTCTCAACGACTTCATTCGGCATGTGAGAAACAAGACGATGGAGAAGTTTCAAGAGAAGTATCGCAAATGCGATGTTCTTTTGATAGACGATATACAGTTTCTCAGCGGCAAAGAGACCATCCAAGAGGAGTTCTTCCACACCTTTGAGGCGCTAAAAAACGCCGGCAAGCAGATCATTCTGACTGCCGATAAACACCCAAAGAAGATCGCAGGTCTTGAAAAACGCCTACAAAGCCGCTTTGAGTGGGGTTTAGTGGCAGATATTCAGCCGCCGGAACTAGAGACCAAGATCGCCATTATCAACAAAAAGTGCGAGATCAACCGTGTCAAACTCTCTAAAGATATCGTTTACTACATAGCAACCGTAATCGAGAGCAACGTACGTGAAATAGAGGGTATCCTCTCTAAACTCCACGCCTATTCACAATTGATGCATGTCGATATCACGCTAGAGTTCACCAAAAACGTCCTTAAAGACCACATCAAAGAGAACCGAGCCAACCTGACCCTTGACTCTATCACGCAGTTCGTGGCTAAAGACCTCAACATAAAACCAAGCGAGATCAAATCAAAAAGCCGAAGCAAAAACCTTGTCTATGCCCGCCGAATCGCCATCTATCTCTGCCGTGAACTCACCCAAAACACGATGCCCCAGCTTGCACAGTACTTCAGTATGAAAGACCATACCGCCATCAGCCACACCCTAAAGAAGATATCGGAATTGATCGAGAACGACGAAGATTTCAAAGCCAAAATCTCCGAACTCTCAAATAAGATTACATCTTCTTCATAAAAAAACCAAAAAAAGATATAATTTGGCATGTGAATAAGTGTGAGTAGGATCTGTCGGTTTTCAAACACAAAAAAGCTCTATTTTTAGGGCTCTGTTTGAGATATTCACTTTCTCACGGCGACTACTACTACATACTAAAAATTATAATAATTAAATAGGGAAATTGATATGAAAATAGCCGTTTCAAAATCTGTTATCGAAAACATCCTCATCCACGCTCAGCCTTTCTTAGAAAAAAAAGATACTTCACAGATCACTTCACACGTCTATGTCAATGTTCAAAACGCTGCAATGCAGCTTAGAGCAACCGACTACGAAATAGGCTTTAGAGTCTCTACCAATAACCTCCACGTAGAGAGCGAAGGGAGCTTTACCGCTAACGGCAAAAAATTTCTCGATATCGTCAAAATACTCAAAGAGGGAGAGGTCGTCTTAGAGATCAAAGGTGCCTATCTTCATATCTCCCAAGCTCACTCAAACTTTAAACTCCCGACATTCTCGCATAATGAATTCCCTGAATTTCCTAGCTATGAGAATAAACCGAGCATCTCTATCAACTCTCAAACACTTATCGAATCGCTTAGAAAGATCACACCCTCGACAGATACGAATAATCCGAAATTTGAACTTAACGGTGCCCTTATCGATATCAAACGCGACGC
>JACXUD010000117.1 GCA_014764025.1 Campylobacterota bacterium
GTTTGATAGAGCTTCATAAGCTCGAGATAGAAATCTTTTTCGTTGTGCTCCATAAGCAGACCTTCGACCGGAAGCAGGTCGTAGTAGAGCTTCTCAAGGTTTTTAAACCTTTTAGGATAAAGCTTCGAGAGGATGATCGCCGATATCTCTTTGCGTACTAAAACCGCCGGCGGCAGGATGCCTAGCTCAAGAAGCTCTAATATTGAGTCCGATTTATAGGATATTTGGTGGTGCTGACCGTGCGGGCAGGTGTGTTTGCTTACAAGCGTCGTACACTTGTCGCAATAGACGTATTCGCTTGCGATATGGATCTCGATATCGATCCCGACCACTCTATCTACGATCGATTTATTTGAGTTGCAGTCATAAAACATCCCAAGACCCGCGTGGTTGATGCCGATGGTGAAGCGGTTGCAGCCGTAGTTTTTGGCGACGATGGCATCGAGGATGATCTCATTGTAGCCGGCAAAGATGTAGCTGTTCTCTAGCGGTACGACGATAACGCGGTTCTTCGGCAAAAAGTTGTTGATAAAGTATTCTAAGATTTGAAAGCGTAGGTCGTAGCTGAGATTGGCGTTGTCGTAGGGTTTGAGCAGGAATATCACAAGCAAGTCGGTCTCATCGAGTGTTTGGCGGATAAGACGCTCATGGGCGCGGTGCAGAGGGTTTGCACCCATCACAAGCGATGTGATGTGCTTTGCGCCGATGATCTCTTTTGCCTCTTGGATACGCTGCATATTGGTGTTGCTTGAGGGTCTGGTGAGTTCATAGCTACCGCTTACCGCATATTTGCCAAGACGTTTCATCGTCGCCATGACACCCGGATGAGAGGGGTCGTCGGTGCCGTAGATCTGCTTTGTGCGCTCGCTAGGATCGATCTCGAACACCTCTTCGACGATCAGGGTCGCAAATGGTTCGTTATCGCATAGAATGAGCAGCTCTTCGCCTATAAATGCGCTCGTAAGTACCTCTTCGTTTCGCTTGCCCGAAGGTGCCAAAATAAACGGGAACGGGAATGTCTGACCGTCGATGAGACCCGTGCGCAGAACATCATCACTCTGCTGTTTGTTCATAAGCCCCGTTACGGGGCGTAAGAGGCCGTCTTTTACAAGCTCAAGAGCCGAAGCCGCCTCTTTATCGATATAGAGTGTCCTATTTTTTCTTGATGATGTCATATTTCTTTCTCTTTTCCCAGAGGCTTTTTCTAGAGATTCCAAGTTTTTTAGAGAGTTCCGTGTCGGGATACTTCTCTTGATAGTTCATCACGACATATTTGACGTAATCTTCGATAGGCAAGATATCGCCGTGATCGAAGATGTTCGCTTCGCTTTTGATCTCGATCACCTCATATTTGACATCCTCTATCTTCTCTAGACTCAGTACGATCGCTTTTTTATTGGCTACAAGATCGCAGAATGCGCGTTTATCGCTCTTTTTGAGCAGCTGATAGTCGATGATATAGAGCAGCGTATTGTTCGGTAAAGAGTCTATCTCGCTAAATGCCTTCGGGTCGCTGAGCGAGAGAAAATGGAGCGGCATATTGTTGGCGTTGGCATACTCAAACGCAAAGGCATCGGCGTACTTTTGAAACGACGATGAGATAAAGAGCGGAAGTTCCACGTCATCGACGTCTATCTCGTGGTCAACCGAAGTGAAGATATGAGAGAGATAGCGCTCATAGGCACTGTTGCGTTTTTTAAGGCGCTCATAGTCTTGATAGTGGTCGATCTTTCGAATAAGCTCTTCGATCATAAAGGGTTTGAGGATATAGTCTTTGGCACCTGCGCTCAGAGGCTTTGAGACGGTGTCGTTGCTGATGTATGAGACCATTAAGATGACGATCGCTTTTTTAAAGGTCTCTATGACGGGGGTAAAATCTTGACCGTTGATGTTGGTGGAGAGCAAGACGACATCGTAGTTCGTGCTTTTGATCGCATCTTTGGTCGATGTACACATCTCGCAGTTGTAGCCGAGTTCCGAGAGCTTGGTTGCTATACTTTGTGCCAAATACACTTCGTTTTCAATAATCAAAATTTTCAAATTTTTGTCCAGTCAAAATATTTAAGATTTGCATTCGCGATAACGCCAACCCCTTCGGATCTGCCGATAAAGCCGAGTTTTTCAGTTGTCGTCGCTTTGACGTTCACCCTTGCTCTATCGATGCCCAAAATAGATGCAAGAGTCGTTCTCATTTGGAGCTTGTAGTCGCCAAGGCGCGGTTTTTGGGCGGCGATAGTGATATCGACGTTTATGATCTCAAAACCAAAAGCGTGAAGTCTGTTCACCACGTTTTGAAGTAGAAACTTCGAGTCGATCCCCTTATAGGTGTCGTCATTGTCGGGAAAGAGCATACCGATATCACCCATGCCCGCAGCTCCCAAGAGTGCATCGATAAGGGCGTGGATCGCTACGTCGCCGTCGCTATGTGCTTTAAAACCGTAAGGTGCATCGATCTTGACGCCTCCGAGCACCATCGTTTTGCCCTCTTCAAAGGCGTGCACATCAAAGCCGTTGCCGCTGAGCGTGTCGGCTGATGGCGGCAAGAGGCATGGAATCTTGGCAAGGTCGCTTGCAAAGGTGATCTTGTGTGCATCCTCTTCCCCCTCGACAAAGAGGCGGCTTCCGCCAATCGCGGCGATGGCGCTGCTCTCATCGGTGTATTCGACATCGGTGTCAAGTGCTTGACGGATGATAGATATCTTTGAGAGCTGGGGGGTTTGAATACGCATCACTTTGTCGCGATCAATCGTATTGTTTTCATAGACAACGGTATCGCTCACCTTTAAAAACGGGACGATCACGTCTGCTTCGCCCTTTTTTGAGATGATGCTCTTTAAGAAGTGCTCGCTGATGCAAGCCCTAGCAATGTCGCTTACTAAAACGTAAGGGGTCGTTACATGTTTCAGCGCATTTTGAAGAGATCGCTGGCGTGTCGCTCCGCCCTCGATGATTCTAAAATCAGAGTAGTTTTGCATAAAAGCGATCTCATCTTTTGAAGCAGTGATGATTACGTTGGATATATTGAGAAGTTTGGCGAATCTTTTTGCGACAAAAAGCCATAATGGGGCATGGTCAACCCGAAGCCACTGCTTCTTTACACGGCTTACGAATCTGCTTGATGAACCGGCTGCAAGCAATACTAATGTCAAATCAGACAAAAAGACTCCTAATTCAAGAAAAAGTGTTACGAAATTATACACTCAAAAATCTTTTTTTTCTCTTGATTTTGTTTGAAATCAGAAAAATATTTGGTTATTTCTATAAAATACACACGATAAACTTAGCGGTGCTTCTAAATAGAACTTTTCTCTTTTTTAGGACTACCTTTATCTTAACAGAGCTTTAACTTTTTTTTATTATGTTTGAAACACTTTATATATTTTAAAAAAATGTGTATAAGTTCAAAAGAATTCATTTTTTTATTTTTAGGAGAGATATCATGAGAGCTTCATGGGTTGAAAAAAGAGCCAATGACCCCGTAAAAACGCAGATGTATTACGCCAAAAAAGGCATAATCACTGAAGAGATGGAGTATGTTGCAAAAGTAGAAAATCTCTCACCGGAACTTGTTAGAAGCGAGATCGCACGCGGCAGATTGATCATTCCTGCCAACGTAAACCATACATCCTTAGAACCTATGGCCATCGGAATCGCCGCAAAGTGCAAGATCAATGCCAATATCGGTTCATCTGCTATTGCCAGCGACGTTCAGGGTGAGATAGAGAAGATTCACGTCTCTCAGCACTATAAAGCCGATACGGCGATGGACCTCTCGACGGGCGGAGATCTTGACGAGATCCGCAAAGCGGTCATCGCCAACTCGAAGATACCTATCGGAACGGTGCCGATCTATCAGATACTCCATGATGTGGGCAACAAGATAGAGGATCTCACGATCGAGAAGATGCTAGAAGTTTTAGAGCGCCAAGCACAACAAGGGGTAAGCTACTTCACGATTCATGCAGGCTTCTTGCTAGAGACGATGCCAAAAGTTGCAAAACGCAAGATGGGAATAGTGAGCCGCGGCGGAAGCTTGATGGCGGCATGGATGATGCACTATCACCGTGAAAACCCTTTCTTTACGGCGTTTGACGATATCCTTGATATCTGTGCGCGTTATGACGTCTCGCTCTCGCTCGGCGACTCGCTTCGCCCGGGATGTCTGGCGGATGCAAGTGATGATGCGCAGCTAGGCGAGCTTAAAGTTCTCGGCGAACTCACGCTTCGAGCATGGGAGAAAAACGTTCAAGTCATGATAGAAGGGCCGGGGCACGTACCGCTGAACCAGATTGAACGTAATATGAAAATTCAGCGCGAGCTTTGCCACGAGGCGCCGTTTTATATCCTTGGCCCGCTAGTCACGGATATCGCTGCGGGGTATGACCACATCAGTTCGGCTATAGGAGCGGCCGTGGGCGGATGGCACGGGGCTTCGATGCTCTGTTACGTAACGCCAAAAGAGCATTTGGGGCTGCCGAATGCAGAGGACGTACGCGAGGGAATCATCGCGTATAAAATAGCGGCTCACGCGGCAGATATCGCTCGCGGTCGTAAGGGCGCGCGTGATATCGACGATGAGATGAGCGATGCACGTTACCACTTCAACTGGGAGCGCCAATTCGAGCTTGCGCTTGATAGTGAACGCGCTCGTGAGTATCACGACGAAACGTTGCCGCAAGATGTCTTTAAAGAGGCGGAGTTCTGCTCTATGTGCGGACCGAAGTTCTGTTCTTACAAGATCACTCAAAACATCATGGATAACCCTGAGATGATCGCTCAGATCCAAGAGGATGCGCGTATAGCCGAAGAGGCGCGCCAAAAAGAGGCGGCTGCCAGCTAACTCTCTACTTTTCACATGCCAAGATTACGGCATGTGAATTTGCTTAATGCAATCTTTAAATATACGGCTCTGAATAAAGGACAAATTTTGTCTTATTTAGATATGCTACATTACGAATTATAAAATTAATAACAAGGATAGATTATATGACAGAAGAAATTGTAAAATCGGCTCTCTCTAAAGTTATGTATCCGGGTTTCACGAAAGATATCGTGACATTCGGATTCGTTAAAGATATTGCCATCAACGGCAAAGATGTAAGCTTTACGGTCGATATCACTTCAAGTGCACCGGAAGTTGCCACGCAGATCCGCGATGAAGCGACAAACGAGCTCAAACGTGCAGGTGCAGCAGGCATTGCTTGTAACATCAAAGCTCCGGTAATGCCACGAGAGTCATCTTCACGCGGTAAAAATATCGCTCCGCATGTAAAGAACTTCTTGATGGTGAGCTCAGGAAAGGGCGGAGTAGGTAAGTCAACTACATCGGTCAATATCGCCATCAGTTTGGCAAAGATGGGTAAGAAAGTCGGTCTTTTAGATGCTGATATCTATGGGCCAAACATCCCTCGTATGCTCGGTGTTTCCGATATCAAACCTGAGGTTGTGGGCAATAAAGTTATGCCGATCAAAGCCTACGGTATCGAGATGATGTCAATGGGTTCGCTCATGGAGCAGGGTCAATCGCTAATATGGAGAGGTGCGATGATCATGAAAGCGATCGAGCAGTTCTTGCGTGATATTTTGTGGTCTGATCTTGACGTGCTTGTTATCGATATGCCGCCGGGTACGGGTGACGCACAATTAACGTTAGCGCAAAGTGTTCCCGTCACAGCCGGTCTAACGGTTACGACACCGCAGACGGTTTCACTTGATGACTCTAGACGCTCACTCGATATGTTCAAAAAACTCCACATCCCAATCGCGGGTGTCGTTGAGAACATGAGCGGATTCATCGCGCCGGATACGGGCGTAGAGTACGATATCTTCGGCAAAGGAACATCGAAACCTATGGCTGATGAGTTTGGAACATGCATCGTGGCAGAGATTCCAATAGAGCCGTCAATTAGAACGGGGGGAGACGAAGGCAAACCGATCAGCTTCGTAGCACCTACGAGCGAGAGCGCAAAACGCTA
>JACXUD010000118.1 GCA_014764025.1 Campylobacterota bacterium
AACACTTATCGAATCGCTTAGAAAGATCACACCCTCGACAGATACGAATAATCCGAAATTTGAACTTAACGGTGCCCTTATCGATATCAAACGCGACGCCATAAACTTTGTCTCGACCGATACACGCCGTCTTGCCATAGTGAGCGTACCGAATCAAGTAGAGAACGAACTCTCTCTCATTATCCCTAAAAAAGCAATCATCGAGATCCAAAAACTCTTTTTAGACGAGTGTGAACTCTATTACGATCAGACCAACCTTATCATCAAATCGGCTCACTATACCTTCTTTACAAAACTGATAAACGGCAAATTCCCTGAATACTCTCGTATCATCCCAAAAGAGCTTGCCTATAAGATGGTGCTCCCAAAAGCCGCAATGATCGACTCTATAAAACAGATAACGACCATCTCGAATGACGTAAAGATCATCTTCCATAAAAACACCATCAACTTTGAATCGCTCTCTGAAGATAATATTGAAGCCAAAACACAGATAAATTTCACGACTCCGTTTGAAAATCCATTCACGGTGGCAATCAACAGCCGCTATCTGCTTGACTTTTTAAACTCTATTATCGATCCTGAGTTCATGATAGGGCTTAACGAGAGTAATCTTCCGTTCGTACTCAGCAATGCAAACTTTAAAACAGTCGTAATGCCTATCGTTATCTAAATGATTTTTCACTCTCATGAGAGTGAAAAGAGCGCGAAAATCATAAATAATCCTTAAATCTTCTTTTTAGTATCCATTAGATAAAATATCCACCACTTATGCCAAAATTTATGGAATACTCATGGAACAAAACGAAAACTCTTTAGAAAATTACGGTGCCAGTAACATTAAGGTCCTCAAAGGACTTGAAGCAGTTAGAAAACGTCCCGGAATGTATATCGGTGATACGGGTCACAAAGGTCTTCACCACCTTATCTACGAAGTTGTCGATAACTCGATAGATGAAGCGATGGCCGGATACTGTGACACGATCACGGTAACGCTCACAAAAAAGGGAACGGCGATCATCCAAGATAACGGACGCGGTATTCCGACCGATATGCACCCGACAGAAGGGATGAGTGCGGCTACTGTCGTATTGACGGTACTTCACGCAGGCGGAAAGTTCGATAAAGACACCTATAAGGTCTCGGGAGGACTTCACGGGGTGGGTGTATCCGTCGTAAATGCGCTTTCGGCTGATCTGAAAATGACCATTCACCGTAACGGAGAGATTCACGAACAGAACTTTAAAAAAGGGATTCCGCAAGAGACCCTTGCCGTAACGGGTACGACTCGTAAAACGGGTACCATTATCGAATTTGCTCCGGATCCGTCGATATTTACGGAGACGACAATATTTGAATATGAGTATCTATCAAAGAGATTTAAAGAGCTGGCATACTTAAATCCAAAGATAAAGATCATCTTCAAAGACGAAAGAGCCGATAAAAAAGAGGAGTACCACTTTGAAGGCGGTATTACTCAATTTGTAAATGACTTGAATAAAAAAGAGGTTGTAGCTCAAGCATTTGAGTTTAATGCAAAGATTGAAGATATTGAAGTCGATATAGCATTCATGTACAACGACACATACGATGAAAAAGTCTATTCATTCGTCAATAATATCCGCACACCTAACGGCGGTACGCACGAAGCGGGTTTTAGAGCCGGTTTGACGCGTATCATCTCTACATACAATTCACAAAACGGCGCTGCTAAAGAGAAAGACGTGAAACTCAGTGGCGAAGATACGGGTGAGGGGTTAATCGCTATCGTATCGGTTCGTGTTCCGGAACCGCAATTCGAGGGTCAAACAAAAGGCAAACTTGGTAACACCTACGTAAGACCGTTGGTTCAAAAGCTCACGTATGAACAGCTCACGAAATATTTTGAAGAGAATCCTATCGAAGCAAAAGCGATCGTTCAAAAATCGCTTATGGCCGCGCGCGGTCGCGAAGCCGCTAAAAAAGCTAGAGAGCTGACACGCAGAAAAGACTCTATGAGTGTTGGAACACTCCCGGGTAAACTGGCAGATTGCCAAAGCAAAGATGCCTCTATCTGCGAACTCTATCTCGTCGAGGGCGACTCTGCGGGCGGTTCGGCAAAAATGGGACGTGACCGTGTCTTCCAAGCTATTTTGCCTCTTAAAGGTAAAATTCTCAACGTTGAAAAGGCGCGTTTGGATAAGATATTAAAATCAGAAGAGATCACCAATATAATCACCGCTATGGGTTGTGGCGTGGGTGAAGATTTTGATGAAGAGAAGCTTCGTTACCACAAGATCATCATTATGACCGATGCCGACGTTGACGGTAGCCATATTCAGACGCTTCTGCTTACATTCTTCTTCCGTCACTTCAGACGAGTAATAGAGAACGGCTACCTCTATTTGGCACAGCCGCCGCTTTACCGCTATAAAAAGGGCAAGACGGAGATCTACTTTAAAGATGATCGCGTGATGAACGACTATCTGATCGAGAACGGCGTTGAATCATTAACCGTCGAGGGTGTGGGACAAAACGATCTTGCAGCCTTCTTTAAGATGGTCGATCACTATCGTGTAAGTCTTGAGGCGTTAGAGCGTCGCTATGCGTTAGTCGATCTTATTCGCTACTTTATTGAAAATCCTGACGTTATCGGTCTTGATATACCGAGCATGTATGCAAAAGTTGAGGAGTTCTTGTTAAGCATCAATAACAACATCCTCACTAAAACGATGAATGAAAATGAGATTCATCTTTTCGTTCAAACAAATGACGGTATGGAGGAGCTTCTTATCAATGACGATCTCTTTGCGGCGCCGCATTTTGCCGAAGCGACATACGTCTATGGAAAGATCTTAGAGTGGAATCTCTCATTTGAAAATGATATTATCACCGAATTAGAGAAGATCAAGGAGTATGCGAAGAAGGGTGCCTACATCCAACGCTACAAAGGTCTTGGAGAGATGAACCCGGAGCAGCTTTGGGAGACGACGATGACTCCTGAAAATCGTCTCCTTTTACAAGTAACTATTGAGGATGCGGAGGTTGCAAGCGAAGCCTTCACGCTCTTTATGGGTGATGAGGTCGAGCCGCGCCGTAACTTTATCGAGACGCATGCAAAAGACGTAAAACATCTGGACGTATAATCTACGATGCTTCTTTCAGAGACCAAAGAGAGAGAGTACCGTTTTAAGTTGGCACTGAGGATAGGGCTTCCTATCTTTGCCCTCGTTCTTATACTTATTTCACATACGCTCATAACGAGCTACGATAATCTCGATCCGCTCTTCTTTGTCGAATCGATCCTTCTCATCGCATTTAGCGTCTATTTTATCCTCTACCTTATCTACAGCAGTTTCGATGTACGGATAACCGAGCCTTTTACAAAGGTCTTCACCCGCGAATATCTCAATAAATACCTGAAAAAAGAGATCCAAAAATCGAAATACTATACGCTGGTACTGATCAATATCGATAATCTTGAGGAGATCAACAACCGTTACGGTATCGAAAATAGCGATAGGGTCATCGTTGGGTTTTTAGACTGGATCAATGAGTTCTTCGAGTCAAAAGGGATAACAGGATATCCGATCGGGCATCTTAAAGGGGGAGCCTTTATTATAGGGCTTCAAGGAAAAAAAGAGGAGCATAGCTCCATTTTAGAGCTTTTATGCCTGAAGAGCGATAACTTTTTGGTCGATAACATCGAGGTGAAAATATCGGGCGCGATCAACGATACCACCTTCTCAAGCGAATTGAAATATCTTTATGAAAATCTCTTTGAGTTGCAGCAAGAGAAGAAAACTAAAAAATCATCTTATGCCAATATCGAACAGATGAATCCAAGCGATCTAGAGTATATCGTTATCAACTCCCTAAAGAACAGGGATTTTCTCTTTTTCAGACAGGCGGTAGAGGAGAAGAAGAGGGTCGCTTTTTACGAGCTCTTCGTGAAACTCAAAACGCAAGAGGGAAAGCTCATTCATCAAAAAAGCTATCTTAAAGTGTTTGAGAGGCTAGGTTTGACACCCTCATTTGAGATAGCGGTTTTGGAGGAGCTTGCACAAAAGTGTAGAGAGAGTGATGAGGTCTATGCGATCAATATCTCGGCAACCTCGTTAAGAAACGGCATCTTTACCGAGAATATGAAAGAGTATTTGACGAGATACCCCTTTATGGCGCATAGATTGATTCTTATAGTGAGTGAAATAGAGTACTATACGCCTCTTGTGCAATTTAGAGAGCGTATCGCCTATTTGAGAAGCAGAGGGATCCGTATAGTGATCGATAGGCTCGGAACGCTGCACACAAGCTTTTTGTATATGCGAGATCTCAATGTCGATGCGGTTCGCTTTGATGTTTTCTATTCAAAAGAGATAGAAAATGAAAAAAATCGTAAAATTTTAAAATCTTTTCATCAATTGGCAAATCAACTCGGTTTGAAGAGTTGGATAAGGCTTATCGAGGATGAGAGACTTAAAGATTTGGCATGTGAATATAAGATAGATTATCTGCAAGGCAAAGAGATATACGCAATAGAAAATATGAATTAAGGAGAGAAAATGAAGTATGGAGAGAGAGAGATCAGAGAGTTTGATGTGGAAAAGGATTTGGAGATTTGGCCGAATGAACACCAAAAGAACTATCTGATCAAAGTGACACTTCCCGAGTTTTGTGCACTCTGCCCAAGAAGCGGGTATCCGGATTTTGCCACGTTGTATTTAGAGTACACCCCCGATAGATATGTAGTTGAACTCAAAGCACTCAAGCTCTATATCAACTCGTTCATGCACAGATCGATTTCGCACGAGAATGCGGCAAACGAGATATACGACACGATTTATAATAAAATAGCCCCCAAATATATGAAACTCACCGCAGACTTCAATCCAAGAGGCAATGTTCATACCGTTATAGAGATCGACAGCACGAAATTTACACAGGAGCAGTAGATATGTTTTCGAAGATATTGGGACGAAAAAAAGAGCATATCGGTCAGAGTGATAGAGCGCACAATGAGATGGTACATAAAATCTCTCGAATGAATCTGACCGATATGCGAAGCTATATCATGGATAAGGTAAGCGGCTTTAAATCAACCGAAGACGGTCTTATAGAGATCATGAGAAGACTCAATACGCTCGATGAGAAAGGGAAACGACATATCGAGATAGATGATACGGATACGAAAAAGAAGAAGGGTTTTGATCTTGTTATCGCGATCGCTTCACATAGAAGAGTGACGGTCGTTGCGATCGAGATGATCTCTGAGTTTTTGAATATCTATCACGATATACTCAAAAAATATGATACGGACCATAAAGAGATATATGAGTCTCGAATAAAAGATGCCGTGGCAAAAGCG
This sequence comes from Campylobacterota bacterium, assembly GCA_014764025.1. GTDB lineage: Bacteria > Campylobacterota > Campylobacteria > Campylobacterales > Sulfurimonadaceae > JACXUD01. The sequence goes on from JACXUD010000118.1 coordinate 5,345, forward strand.
GTATTCAATATCGGCGAAGCGGCAGAGCTTAAAAGAAAGATGGATATCTTAGGAGAGTAGATTCTCTTGCATCCAGATGAGTGCCTCCTCTTTAGAGGCGATAAGACCCTTTTTTTGAGCCTCATAGAGTGATTGAATGAGTTTTGAGAACTCAGAGGAGGGAGTCAACCCCGCCTCGATCAACTCCTTTCCCATGATAAGCGGTTTGAGGGGCTCGTGAAATACCCCAAGCTCTTTTGCTCTAGAGGATAGAAAAACCCATTGCTTATTTTCGATCAATACTTCTCGTAGATGCTCTAAAAAAGCGATCTCGCTCTCTTGGGCAAGGGTGTAGATATCATAGTCGTTTTGTGCGAAGCGTGCCGCCTCGATCACGCTATGGAGCTTTAAAATCGAGTGCAGAAGAGCCTTATCGTCAAAGAGGCTCGTCAAGAAAATCTCTCTCTTCTTGCTCTCCATAGAATAGGTCAATATTGTTAGCATCAGAGTCAATCTTTTCGACTCTGTGAGCTGAATTTCGGCTATTTTATCAAGATTGTTGAGTCGATCG
>JACXUD010000119.1 GCA_014764025.1 Campylobacterota bacterium
ATGTGAGTCATAGATGGAGTTAAACGATATTCAAAAGATGATTTTTGAAGCATCACAAGAGAGAGACGGCGACTTTTGCCGCATCTTTCACGGCAGGGGCGGATTATGGGAGGATTGGAAGTTCCTCACTATCGATTCAATCGACAATATATTAAGTGTTGCTATTTTTAGTGAGATAGAGCCCGCATTAGAGGTTGAAATTTTGGAGATGCTGCGTGAGATCGCCGCCTCTAGCCGATACAAAAATATCGTCATCCAACGCCGCTACGTCAAAGACGCACCTGCCGAAGTTTTGTGCGGCGAGATAGGCAAAGATATCACGGCATGTGAAAACGGTATGAAATTCAAGCTTAATCTCTTGAACAACCAAAACAGCGGCTATTTCGGCGACATGCGCGAGGGGCGCGCCTTCGTGCGTGCAAACTCACATGCCAAGAACGTGCTCAACCTCTTTAGCTACACCTGCGGTTTTAGTCTTGCCGCAAAGCTGGGCGGGGCGGCAAACGTGGTGAATGTGGATATGAGCAAGGGAGCTCTTAGCATCGGCAAAACCAACCACGCCCTCAGCGGCATCGACCCAAGAGGTATCAGCTTTTTGCCCTACAATATCCTCAAATCATTCTCGGGGCTTCGCAAAAAAGGGCCCTATGATCTTATCATCATCGATCCGCCAAGCTTTCAGCGCGGCAGTTTCGCGGCTACGAAGGATTATGTGAAGATCATCCAAAAGCTTAGCTCTTTGGCATGTGAAGATGCGACGGTCTTAGCCTGCCTCAACGCTCCCGAGCTTGACGAGAACTTTTTGCTTGATCTTTTTGGCGAACATGCGCCTGAATTCAAGTTTGTAGAGAGATTGAAGAATGTTCCTGAGTACGCAAGTGCCGATGAGAGCAGAAGTTTAAAGAATTTCGTATTTGAGCGAAGCAAATAGTTTTATGGCATGTGAATTCACATGCCGAAGTTAGAAGTTAAATACGTATCGAACGATGGTCTCCATATTAGCTTCGTCGTTTTTTTTTGCGTAAATACTGCCAAGAGGTTAAAGCTGTCGTCTTCGCCGAAAATGCCTCTAAATATGATATCGGCTCCGTAGATCGAGTCGATGCTCGACAATGAGACTCTCAATCTCAAAGATATCTCACACACGATCGATACGCTTGAGTATTTTCAAAAGATCGTTCACACCGTCGCGCTCAATTTTGCCAAAGAGGTGCGCGTAGAGTACGATATCAAAGCCGACCTCTTGCTCGATGAGATCCTCTACTGCGGTCTTATTCTCAACGAACTCGTCACGAACGCCTATAAGTATGCTTTTGAAGAGAGGAGTGATTAAAATTTCACTCTTTCAAGAGGCTGAGCGCATGCACTTTTGCGTTCAAGACGACGGCAGAGGTTTTGTAGAGGCTAAGAGCGATACGCTGGGGCTTGTTTTGGTCAAAACACTTATCACCAAACTGCTCAAAGGCTCATTTGATCTCAACACGACGAACGGCACGACAATCACAAAGAGCGAATCGATCTGCTGCTGCTCGATATTCATCTGGGCAAAAACGAGGACGGCATCGAGTTTTACGGCTCGCTGGCACGCCCCATTGCACATATCTATCTAAGCGCTTATGAAGATGACGCCACCATCAACCGCACACTCCTCACAAGACCGCTTGGCTACCTTGCAAAACCTATCCGCGACAAGGAGCTCTTCGCCCTTTTAGGGTCGGCATGTGAATCTAGGCGCAAAAGAGCTTCAACTCTTTGAGATGCTCTTAGCGGCTCAAGGCAAGGTTGTAAGCTTTGTGAAAATCCAAGAGCAGATATGGGGCAGTGAGCCTCCAAGCGACTCTTCTCTGCGCACGTTGCTCTATCGTTTGCGCTCAAAACTGCACCCCTCATTGATTCAAAACGAGTTTAACTTCGGGATTCGGCTTCATATTCACATGACTTGACCCGTATCAATATTTGTGTGCAAGTGTTGCTCTATAATCCGCTAAAAAAGAGGTCACATCATGCACTATCCCCATTTTTACGACACCCTTCCCGCTATCACCCTCAAAGATGAGCTCGCCGAGCTCCTTGGGGCATGTGAAGATGGCATTATCACTTTTAGTTATCTCGATGCCGTCAAAATAGCGGGTCACAGCTGCCCAACCGTACTTGGTGCGTATATGATGCTGCAACGCGGCATAAATAAACTCTATGATTCTCACATGCCAAAACGCGGCGAGATTGTCGTGGAGTTTCGTGATGCGCAAGATTCCGGAGTCACGGGGGTAATGGCAAACTTGGCAACCGCTATCACGGGTGCAACAAGCGATTTTGGATTCGGCGGTCTTGGCGGCAAATATAGCCGCAAGAGTCTGCTATTTTTCAATGCACCTATAAAGGGTATCATGCGGCTCACCCGAACCGATACGTCCGACTCCGTAACGCTCGATTATGATACCTCAAGCATTCCAAAATCTCCGCGAACGGCGGAGCTGATGCCAAAGATACTCCAATCCAAGGCCTCAGAGCAGGAGAAAGCAGATTTTCAAAAGTTGTGGCAAAATGGCGTTGAAGCGATTGCAGGGGAAATTGATAGATTTATAAAAATTATGTGACTCTTTTTTCATCTCTTCGCATCTAAACCTAACGCTTGCAAACTATTTAGCGGACTTCTTACAAAGGATAGCCATGCATAACGATCAACGAATCAAAAGCTCACCGCGCATTCAACAGGTCTTGCGCAGATCGACCCACTCACGATGTTAGGACACACCGTTATCTCCATCATTCCCGATATTCTAGCCGCTTTTGCGATTGTGATCTCTGGTTATTTTGTCGCTAGGCTCCTTGGCTACCTTAGCAAAAAGTTTTTAGAAAAGATATCTTTGGAGAGATTTGCTCGAAAAATCGAAGTGAGCTCATTTCTAGAGAAGATAGACCCTTTGCTTACGCTTACGCTTGTCATCTCAAAATTGATCTTCTATATCGTCTTCATCACATTCATCATGTCGGCCGTCGAAGTATTAGGTATGAGCGTCATGGCCGAAGCGATCAAGTCAATCATGCTCTATCTTCCGAATATTCTAGCGGCGATCTTTATCTTGATGTTTGGGATCTTTATCGCAAACAGCGCTAAAGCGCTTATCGTTCAGGGTGCCGATGAGATGAATATCGAATTTTCACATGCACTTGGAAAGATCATCTATCTTATCATCGCGGTTATCTCGCTTTCGCTTGCGATCGGCCAGCTTGAGATCGGAACAGAGCTTTTGAATCAGGTCGCAAGTATCATCTTGATCGCCGTTGGGGTGGCTTTGGCACTCTCTTTGGGTCTTGGCACAAAAGAGCTCTCCGGCCTTATCATTTCAGGCAACTATGTGCGCGATCTCTATAACCCCGGCGATAAAATCACCGTAGGCGAGGTATCGGGCGAAGTGGTCGCTGTGGGTGCTACGAAACTATCATCAAAGATCAGCAAGAACGCGAGATAGCTATTAGCAACGAGACGATTCTGCGAACCAATACGATCAAAGGCTAATCGCTTTTGAAGTCTCTTAGCGATTTCGATCTTGTCTGCAGGGCGCAAAAAGAGCTGCCTTACAACACGAGTGCATTCGAAGAGCTGATGGTGCGTTATGAGAAACGGATATTCTACCTCTGCCAGAATATCCTCAAAGATTACCATCTAGCAGAGGATGCGACGCAAAAGAGTATGATTCGCGTCTTTCACCATATCAAGAGCTTCAAAAACGAGAGCTCTTTTTTTACATGGTTTTACGCTATTGCCAGAAACGAATCGTTGCAGCTCTTTAACAAGAATAAAAATTATATCGCTAGCAAAAACGTGGAGATCGTCGATTATGCCTCATATGAGGATCTTGATCTTGCGATCGATGTCGAGGCGCTCCTCTTTAGACTCGATGAAGAGGAGCGTGAGCTGCTCTATCATAAATATACGCTCGAGTTTAAAGACGAAGAGATCGCAGAGGTAAAAGAGATATCTCTGAGTGCGTGCAAAATGCGTATTAAAAGGCTTCACGACAAGCTGGGTGAAGAGTATTCAGAGTAGCTAAGAGGGTTTTAAAGCATCTATAAATTCAAAATCTCTGCTTGTTCCAAACCGGGTCGGCGATATCGTATCGCTTGCAGATGAACCAAAAGAGTATGAACATCCCCGTATGAAAGAGGGTCAAGATAAGGATCGCCAAAAGCGGAACGCCAAGAAGCTGATAGGGCCAAGCGTATGTCCACACCCCCATATTGATCGCCACCACTTCGCCCCATGTAGGGTAAAACGTGGAGACCGCCGCGATGATGAGAATCTTCGATCGAAAAGAGCGCAGGTGCAGATTTTTGATGATGGCCAGCTCGACACGGTAGAGGTATAAAAATGCTAATGCCCACGCGAAAGGGAGCCAATAGGGGAACTCGCGGTTGTCGGGCAGATCGTGATACGCCCAGTAGCCGTTCGCGATCCCCCACTCCTCGCCGTAAACCCCTGCACATCCAGTCAAGATCATTCCGGCAAGCAGCAGCATAAAAGCGTACGGATACTCCAACACCTTAAGCGTTCGCCAAAGGCGCTCTAATGCAAAGAGAGCCAGCAAAACCGCCACAAGAGCATCATGATGGCGCAAAAGACCGATCACGACCCCCGCCGCACTTATCACGACGAAGGATTTGAGTAGCTGTTTTATCACCTCTTTGTTCATCATCTCGTTTGTAAAATTCCTTATATACTTGCTCTAAAAAGAGTTTGCCGCATAATAGCATATATCCGTTCTCATACCTTTTTTGCTCCCTCTTTTTTCATCCATTTTTTGCAAAAAATCGTTGCTGAAATATCCAAAAAAAGATGCATGATTCCACTACTTATTCATAGGAAAAACAATGGTAGATTTTCGAATCGGCAAACACCTTCTCAAGCCCTTTAACATGGACTCTAAGCCACTTATGCAGAGCTATTTGCAACATGTCAACAGCAACCTCAGCGACTACTCTTTCGCGGCCAACTTTATGTGGCTTGCAAACTCCAGCGGATTCTATGCGATAGTCAACGATACTTTCTGTCTTTTCATCCTAAACGGAAGCGAACTCTCTATGCTTCTTCCGCCTCTTGGAGAGCTTGAGAAGATCAATGACGCTATGATCGAGTGCTTTGAGATCATGAACACTAACAACTCATCAAAATACCTCTCGCGCATCGACTATGCGGATGAGTACTATATGCAAAACTTCATCCACGACGTAGAGGATCTTGAGATTTTCGAGGTGTTAGAGAACTACCTTGTCGAAAAAAAACTTGCCGACTACATCTATAATATCGACGACCTTATCGAGCTACGCGGCAACAGCTACCACACCAAACGCACCGAGATCAACAAGTTTAAAAAGGTTTACCCAAACTACAGCGTAGAGGTGCTTGACCCTGCAGTCCACACCGATGAGATCATAGAGATGCTCAACCGCTGGGTCATCAACCACATGAAGTATATGCCAAAGGTCAAGCTCTCCTACCGTCCTACCAAACTCTTGCCAAAATACAGCATCTACCAAAAGAACTGATGCAAATTATTCAAGCCACCCGCACGCACCTGAATGCTTTATGCGCTCTTGAGAGTAGCGTCTTTGACGCGCAGAGCTTCCCGCTCTCGCGCCGCAACTTCATCCACCACTTAAAGCGCGGCAATATCTATGCGGCTTTTGAGGGCGAAGAGCTGCTCGGCTATGTTCTCATCTTTTGGTATCCGCATTCGATCCGCCTCTATTCGCTTGCCACTTCACATGCCGCGCGCGGCAAAGGCGTGGGGCTTGCTTTGATGCAGTATGTCAAAGATTTGGCATGTGAAAAG
>JACXUD010000120.1 GCA_014764025.1 Campylobacterota bacterium
CGTGCAAGTGCACTCATGAGCAAAGCGATGGACTACCGTGCAATGCGTCAGGATATGATCGCTTCAAACATCGCAAATGCGGACACTCCTTTTTATCGCCCTCGCGATGTGAGCTTTGAGAGTGCGCTTATGAACGAAAAGGCAAAGATCATGAATCAGCCAAAGAACGAACTTCAACTCGCCCAAACCAACGGCGCTCACATGCCGCTTTATACAGAGAAAAGCTCCTTTAAGGCTACAACTTTTTTCCGTGACGGCCACTTGGCACGTAATGACGGCAACAGTGTGGATCTGGACGTAGAGACGACAGAGATGAGCAAAAACTCCGTTATGTTCAACGCGCTTGTCAACGCAAAGAAAAAAGACTCTCTCAACTTCAGAAGCGTCATCGATGCCTCTGCAAAAATCAGCTAAGGATTAGGTCATGAGCAATTTTATGAACAGTTTTGATATCAGCGGATACGGCCTCAGCGCACAGCGCGTACGTGTAAACACCATCTCGTCAAACATCGCCAACGCCCAAACGACCCGAACAGACGAAGGCGGCCCGTACCGTCGCAAAGAGGTTGTTTTCAAAGCAATCGACTTCAACGACTACTACAACAAGGCCATCAACGAAAGCACCGATTCGCTTGGGTATAGCGACCCGCTTAGCGAAGGCGATTTTGGCAAAAAGGTAAATCCTGCTATAATGAGTGTCATTGTCGATAAGATCTCTCGCGATGATCGGGCTCCGAAGATGAAGTACGAGCCGAATCATCCCGATGCCGACGCAAACGGCTATGTTGCCTACCCAAATATTAACCCGGTAATCGAAATGGCCGATCTAGTAGAGGCGACTCGCTCTTATCAAGCAAACGTCGCAGCATTCGAAAGCGCAAAAAATATGGCATCGAGTGCCATCTCATTGATGCAATAAGGATTTAGAAAATGAGTAACATAGGTGGAATCTCCGGCACATCGACCGCCGAACTTTTAAAACAAAAAAGCAGGGTCGAAGAGTCCGCATCAGGAAACATCGACTTCGCAAAACATCTGCAAAGTGCCCTTGAAGAGGTCAATGAGCTTCAAGAGAAAAGCGAAAACGCCATGGCAGACATTGCAACGGGGCAGGTAAAAGACCTGCATCAAGCAGCTCTTGCTATCGGCAAAGCCGAAACAAGCATGAAGCTGATGCTTGAGATTAGAAATAAAGCGCTTAGCGCATACAAAGAGCTCGGCAGAACACAGATGTAGTTCTCACATGCCGGCTTTGTAATCACCCTCCTCTTTTTAACACTCTAATAATTTTACTCATGCTATAATTTTTCAAAAAGCGACTCATGACAGACAAAAGCAAAAGCAAGAAGATTCTTCTTTTATATATTTTTATCGCTCTTGCATTTTTTATATTCCTTTCGGTTATGCTGCTCACCGTCGTAAAAGTACGTGATCTTCCATCGCTTTACGCCTATGACGACTCGAAAGCAAGCCGTGGTTCGATCATCAGTGCCGACGGCTTTAAGCTCGCTACGACACTCAAACTCTACAAAGCCGTCATCAATACGCGCTACCTCGATCCCGATAAAAAAGAGCTCTTTATCAACCTCTTTAGCATCTATTCGGGCATCAGCCAAAAAGAGATAAGAGAGAAGATCAACGGTAAAAACGGGGTCGTCGTTCTGAGCTACAACATCCCGCAAAAAGAGGCGCAGTACCTCAAAGGGCTTGCCTACGAACTTCGCCGCTACAAGGTCTTTATAGAACAAAAAAATCCAAAAACGGGACAGAGGCTGCTTCAAGGGCTCAGCATAATCGAGAGCGGCGAAAGCCGTGAATACCCTTATGGAAAGCTTCTAACTCCTATCATCGGCTATTCGCACAAGGTCGAAGATGAAGGCTACACTCGCGTAACGGGTGTCAAAGGCCTAGAAAAGCGTTTTGAGGGTGAAGTCCAGCCAAAACAAGACGGCTCCAGCCGAGGCAAACGCGATGTGAACAGCTACATCATCTTAAACAAAGAGAGTTTCACAAAGCCCAATATCAACGGGCTTGACGTCATCCTCAACATCCCCGTTGCGTTTCAGATTCGTATGGAGCGAATATTGGACGAGATGAAAGAGGATCTGCGCGCCGAGCATGTCATGATCGCCATTATGGATTCAAACGACGGTACGGTCCTCTCTATGGCAAGCTCTAACCGTTTTTTGCCAAAAGAGATCAAGCGAAGCGACTATCCATCACTGAACAGCGGTATGATCGAGTATAGCTTTGAGCCCGGAAGCGTTATCAAGCCTATCACCTTTGCGCTCCTGCTTGAAAAAAATCTGGTTAATCCGTACGATCTTATCAACGGCCACAACGGCCGCTACCGCATAGGACGCAAAGTGATAACCGATGAGCATGAGTTTGATTGGCTGAGTGCGGAAAACGTGATAGTACACTCCTCAAACATCGGTATCGCTCAGCTTGCCCAAAGACTTAGCGGCATCGAATTCTATGAGGGACTATTGAAATTCGGCTTTACACAGCTCTCTACGCCCGATCTGGTCTATGAGATGCGCGGCTCTACGCCGAGTGCCACACAGCTAGACAGCGAAATATATAAAGCGACCTGTTCATACGGCTACGGAATGAGAGCCAACCTTATGCAGCTGCTTCGTGCCTACAGCACATTCAACAACAACGGTCGCATGGTGACTCCTCGCATCGTCAATAGATTCGTCGATGAGTTCGGCAGAGAGATCAAGGTCCCTTATGAAGAGCAGCCGCAAGTGATAAAGAGCTCAACGGCGGAGCGTATGAAGAAGATCCTGATCAAAACCGTTCAAGAGGGTACCGGGGTAAAGACCAAAACGGAGGGGTTAGAGATCGGTGGGAAAACGGGAACGGCGCATATTGCCGAACGCGGACGCTACGTCAATCGATACAACACATCTTTTGTCGGTTTCGCCAATGACGAAAAACACAGATACACCATGGGGGTCGTGGTCGTCGAACCCAAAAAGACGCAGTTCGCTTCACTCACTGCAGTTCCCGTCTTTAAAAAAGCTGTTGATCTAATGGTTGAAGAGGGCTATCTGACCCCGTCAAATCCAAATGTTGTCAAGCAGCCTCGTTGAGCCTACTTTCGCCTCGACCAAGATGATCGAGTTGCCGATCTGCACCTCTTGAAGCGGTACGAAATCACGGCTGACAACCTCAACGTAAGCAACCTCCAAAGGCTCTAAGATCTCACGCATCTTTGAGGTTATGGCATGTGAATCGAGACTCTTTTGCGCCACCATCTTTGAAGCCATATAGAGCGAGGCCGATATCTTGAGCGCCTCTTGACGCTCTGCAGATGTCAAATAGACATTTCTGCTGCTGCGGGCAAGGCCGTCGCTCTCTCTAACCGTATCGACTGCCACGATCTCCGCGCTCATAAAGAGCTGTTTTGCCATTAACGTGATAAGATTGAGCTGTTGGGCATCTTTTTTTCCAAAATAGGCTCGTGTCGGCGAGACGATGTTCAGAAGCTTCATCACGACCGTAAGCACACCGTTAAAGTGGCCTGGACGGGTGGTTCCCTCTAGAATATAACCTCTCACGTGAGGTGCTTGCAGACTCACCTCATCATCCCCGTACATGTCGCTTGCCTGTGGAAAAAAGAGTACATCCACTCCACTAAGGGTACATATCTTTTTATCCGCTTCGTCGCGACGCGGATACTTTTCGAGATCTTCACCCTTTAGAAATTGGGTAGGATTGACAAATATCGAAACCACGACAAAATCATTCTCGTTTTTAGCTCTTTTAATAAGTGAAGTGTGCCCTTCATGGAGCGCACCCATCGTCGGTACAAACCCTATGGTATGCTCTTTTGCAACCTCTTTGAGATACTCCTTTAGCTCAAGGGGGTCTGTAATAATCTTCATTTTAAGCCTCTCTTTAATATAATCGCAATTATAACAATATTGGGAAATTTTTATATGGACAACTACGAATATACCGAACTATTAAAAGAGCTTACTTCCAAAATGCAGAATATTACGGGTGTAATACAACCGGAAAAGATCAAAGCAAGACTTTCAGAGATCAAAGGGTATGAAAACGATCCTGATTTTTGGAACGATGCCGCAAACGCAGCGGTTGTTCAAAAAGAGAAGACGCAACTAGAACGAAAACTAGAGAAGTATTTTGCAGCGAGAAATAGATTAGAAGACACCGCAGAGCTTTACGAAATGGCTCAAGACGAAAAAGACGACGACTCGATAGAGCTCCTCTATGCAGAAGCGCCGCAGCTCTCAGAGCATATCAAAAAGATGGAGATCGAGGTCTTGCTCAGCAACGAGACCGATTCAAGCAATGCGATCCTCTCCATCCATCCGGGTGCCGGCGGAACCGAATCGCAAGATTGGGCCTCTATACTGCTTCGTATGTACAAACGCTATGCCGAACGTAAAGGCTACAGCGTAGAGGTACTTGACTACCAAGTAGGTGATGAAGCGGGTATCAAAGACGTCTCTTTGATTATTCGAGGCGAGAATGCCTATGGATACCTTAAAGTCGAAAACGGTATTCACCGTTTGGTTCGAATATCACCGTTTGACTCCAACGCTAAGCGCCATACATCCTTTAGCTCCGTCATGGTCTCCCCTGAGATTGATGACGATATCAATATCGAGATCGAGGATAAAGATATTAGAGTCGATACCTATCGTGCAAGCGGTGCGGGCGGGCAACACGTCAATAAAACCGAATCGGCTATTCGTATAACGCATATCAAAACGGGGATTGTCGTTCAGTGTCAAAACGACCGTAGCCAACATAAGAACCGTGCAACGGCGATGAAGATGTTAAAATCTCGTCTCTATGAACTTGAATTAGAGGCCAAAAAAGCCGAACAAGAGGGTATTCCAAAGAGCGAGATCGGGTGGGGGCATCAGATTCGTTCCTATGTTATGCAGCCCTATCAACAAGTTAAGGACAACCGCTCAAACGAAGCCTACTCAAACGTAGCGGCAATCCTAGACGGAGATTTAGACGATGTAATCGAGGATGTTCTTATCTCATTCACGAGAGAGAGATAACTACCCCTCTTTTTTTATAAAGGTATATCCTATAAAAATCACTCCGGCGATCATAGCAATGATCGTCATATACCGAAAATGTTTCTCTTGTTTATTCCTAAACTCCTCCATAAAGATAGGTTTTTGTTCACTTTTCGCCCCTTGTGAGCTGCCTGCTCCGCGGATGCTGGCCTCCATACGTGCAACATTAGCCGCAGCGATCTCCTCTTTGCTCAGCCCCTCTTTTGGAGTCATCCAAAACTGTACGACAAACCCTATAACAAGTAGAACTATTCCCGTTCCTCTTATGATGCTCTTTTGGTGCTTTAAATAGAACTCCATATAGTCTCTTTCATAGTAAAATATAAAATAAATTATGTCAAAATCGCGGTATGAATATACTTAAAGAGTTTTCCCTAGACGATAGCTGTTCTTACCTTAAAGATAAAAAGCAAAGCACCCATTTTAAAATCATCGATGCGTGTTCTTCCAAACAGTGCGAAGAGCTTATAGAGCGAGGGTTTCGACGCTTTGGAAAGACCTTTTTTCGCCCTATATGTGATCATTGCGACGAGTGTAAAAGCATTAAAATAGACGTGCAAAACTTCACGTTTTCAAAATCAAAACGTCGAGTCCTCAATAAGGCCGATCGATTTGAGGTCTATATTCATAAACCCACCCT
>JACXUD010000121.1 GCA_014764025.1 Campylobacterota bacterium
TAGCGCTCTTTCCAAAAGAGACATCGAACATGATCTATGATCGTCTTATAAATACCGATGCGGTCATATCTATTTTCAAAAATGCCTATAAAGCCAAAGGAGAAGAGAAGGATCATATACGTCATGAGCTCTATGCACGTCTGAAGGATACCTATGAGTATCTTAAGTTCTACAATATCCAGCAGCTCCATTTTCATCTCCCGAACAACGAGAGTTTTTTGCGTTTTCACCGCCCTTCAAAATATGGTGACAACCTCACTCTCGTGCGTGAGACCGTTGCCTATACCAATCGTACGCTCAAGCCCACCGAGGGTTTTGAAGAGGGAAAGATATTTAAAGGCTACCGTTTCGTCTATCCGCTCTTTGATGAGCAAAAGAACCATATCGGAAGTGTCGAGATCTCGCACTCTCTGAAGGCTTTTAAGGACTACTATCAAGATTCGTTCAAACACATCTCTTTTGATATCGTCTTAAATAAAGAGGTGGTCTTGAAGAAGGTCTTTAAAAACGAACTGGAGAACTATGAGGTCTTCGAGATAAATTCGATGTTCATGTATCAAAAGGAGTTCGGCATCGACGAACGCATACGCAAAGTCGCCAAACTCATCGATGATCAAGAGGAGCTAAGAGAGAGGATGAATAGCTTTGAAGATTTTTCACTTGCGATTAAGCATGAAGATCACTGCGGTGTCCTCAATTTCATCACCATCAAAAACGTCGTTACGGGAATAAACGTCGCCTACGCTATCACGCTCGCAAAAAGCGACTATCTGACCCACTTCTATGAGACTTTTTTCTATCAGCAGATTCTGCTTTGTCTCTTGAGCATCTTTATCACGATAGGGGCTTACTATATCTACAACTTTCTCTACAGAGCAAGTCGGGAGAAGCATCTTGCAAGACTCGAAAATATACGTCTTCAAGAGAGCGCTATGCATGATGGCCTCACCTCTCTCTGTAACAGAGCTCATCTAGAGGAGCACCTCCACGAGAGAATCAAGAGTTTTGAAAATGATCCAAAGCCCTTTAGCGTCATTATGTTCGATATAGACAACTTTAAACACATCAATGACAGTTACGGAGACGATATAGGCGATAATGCCTTGGTCTATCTCTCATCGCTCGTGCAAAGCAAGATACGAAAAAACGATATATTGGCCCGCTGGGGCGGGGAGGAGTTCATGATCGCCCTTGAAGGAGATATAAAGGCGGCCGCGCAAGTGGCGGAGCAGCTTCGTTCAAATATAGAGAAGATGACACACTTGCAGACCGATCTGCCTGATTCACATGCAGCTTCGGTGTTGCGGAGTTTGAGAAAAACACTACTTTTCAAACTCTTTTTAAATTGGCAGATGATAGACTATGCAGAGCTAAACATGCCGGACGCAATCGTGTATGCGCCGAGTGAAATTTAAAGAAGGATAAGAGTTGAGAAGTTCAATAGTTCAAAGCATCAAAGCACTGCCGCCGCTTTCCAAAACGATAAGCCAGATAAATGCAATTTATGCAGATTCAGAGGCGGGTGTTCGTGAGATGGCTAAGGTGATCGAGAGTGATCCTATGATCGTTGCCAACCTTCTAAAAGCAGCCAATTCACCTCTATACGGTTTTGGCAAGGAGATCAAGAACGCTGTTCAGGCGGTAAGCCTTTTTGGAATGAGCATGACGCGCTCGATAGCGCTTGGAAATAGTATCAGAAAGCTCTTGAACGTCGATCTGCAGCCTTATGGCATCTCTCCGGATCGATTTGCCGAACTCTCGTTGCTTCAAGCGACGCTGATGCTGAAGTGGTATAAGAGAGTCGATAAGGCAAAGGCCGAGAGACTCTATTTGGCATCGCTTTTGCAAGAGAGCGGCAAGATAGTCATAGCCAGCGAAGTGATTCAAAACGACGAGACCACGGCATTTGCTTCGGAGGTGGAAAATTCGAATAATCTCGCGCAAGTAGAGAGATCCTTTGTCGAAGTATCGACATCGGAAGTGACGGCACTCATCTTTGAACATTGGAATTTCGATAAAGATTTCATAGAGATGATCCGCTATGCCGATCACCCTGAGAGCGCACCCGAAGAGTTGAGCGAGTATGCACACGCACTCAATGTCGTTAAAGCCGTCATTCCCATCAACAAGCCTCTACATGAGCTCTCTATAAATATCGGACTCAAAAAAGCCCAAGATGCCGGATTGAAACATGAGATACTTCAAGAGTCTATAGAAGCGATGCTTGCCACGTTGAGGGCTTAGCGTGAGCAAAGTTGTAACTATCATCGACACGTTCGGCTTTTTCTTCCGTAGTTTTTATGCACTGCCGCAGCATCTTCGCACCAAAGACGGCTTTCCTACCGGGCTTTTGACGGGTTTTACCAACTTCATCTCATCCCTTCAAAAAGAGCATGACAGCGACTATATCGTTTTTGCCATCGACTCTAAAGGACCCACGTTTCGAAACGAGATCGACCCAAACTATAAAGCAAACCGCGAATCGCCTCCCGAAGAGCTGAAGTTGCAGCTTCCCGTTGCGATCTCATGGATAGAGAAGATGGGCTACAAAACGCTCGGCGTAGTAGGGTATGAAGCGGACGATATGATTGCAACCGTAGTTCGTTTTGCGAAAGAACAGGGCTATTTGGTGCGAATCGTCTCGCACGATAAGGATCTCTACCAACTCATTGATGACGGCAGGGTCGTGGTGGTAGATGCCATTAAAAAGAGCCGTGTGGACGAGAACGGGTGTATCAAGAAGTATGGGGTCACACCTAAACAGTTTATCGACTATCAATCGATCTTAGGCGACAGCGCCGATAACGTTCCGGGTGTGAAAGGGGTCGGCAAAGTAGGGGCACAGCAGCTTATCAGCACCTACGGTTCGCTCGAGAAGATCTATGAGAATCTCGGTTCACTCAAGCCTGCGATGCAAAAGAAGTTCATAGAGTGCAAAGAGCAGGCATTTATGTCGAAAAAACTTGTAAGTCTGCGGGATGATGTTTTGAATGAATTCGATTTTGAGAACTATCGAATGGATGTCGAGCACCCCTTTTTAAACATCTATGACGAGCTGGTGCGCTATGAACAAAATGCAATTTTGAGAATGTTGCAGGCAAAGAGCACAGTAAGCCAAGAGGTGCACCAAGAGAGTGTGGCAAAGGCTCAAGAGGCCATAGAGAGCAGATCAGAGCTCTCTTTTAGACGCATTTTGATCCAAGATGCTATCACGCTTCGCGCAGTAATCAAGATGATCCCGCAAAATGCCATCGTAGCATTCGATACGGAGACGACGGGCTTAGAGTATGAGAGCGATCATCTTGTAGGGTTTAGCTTTGCATTTAGCGATAAAGAGGCCTACTATGTTCCGTTTGCACATAGCTATCTGGGGGTAGGTGAGCAGATAGGCAAAGAGGAGGCCAAAGCGGCCATTAAAGAGCTCTTTGCTTATAGAATCGTCGGTCACAATATCAAATTCGATCTGCACTTTATTTCGCGATTCATCGATGAGCCGCTTCATCGGATATTCGCCGACACCATGATACTGGGATGGCTTATCAATCCCGAGAGCGCACTCTCGCTCGATAAGCTCTCACATGCGCTCTTTGGCCACACGATGCTTGCCTATAAAGATGTGGTCAAAAAGGGTGAGACGTTTGCCAACGTGGATCTAGAATCGGCATGTGAATATGCCGCCGAAGATGCCTATATAACCTATAGGCTCTACTATCTCTTTTTGGAGAAGCTGGAGTTTCAGGGCGCAACACATCTCATCGATGAAGCAAGAGAGGTTGAGTTTCCCTTCATCTATACGCTGCTAAGAATGGAGCAAGAGGGGATCCGTGTCGATAGCGCCTTTTTGGAGGAGTTCTCTCTGGAGGTCTCAAGCCGTTTGGGCGAACTTACCGAGGCGATCTACAAAGAGGCGGGGAGCGAATTCAACATCAACTCGACGCAGCAGCTGGGCGTGGTTTTGTTTGAACACCTTGGGCTTCCAAGCGGTAAAAAGACGAAAACGGGCTACTCGACGGATGAGAAGGTGCTAAGTTCATTAGCAGATTCACATGCCATAATCCCGCTTCTGCTGGAGTACCGCGAGGTGCATAAGCTCGCTTCGACCTATATCGAACCGCTCTTAAAGCTCTCTCGCCAAAGCGAGTCCAGCCGCGTACATACATCATTCGTGCAGACGGGAACGGCAACGGGGCGTCTGAGCTCAAAAAATCCGAATCTGCAGAATATTCCGACGCGTACGCCTTTAGGTGCGAAGATACGCCGTGCTTTTGTGGCACCAAAGGGTAAAAAGCTTATAGGCATCGACTACTCGCAGATAGAGCTGCGTCTGCTTGCCCATTTTAGCCAAGACAGAGTGCTTGTCGATGCTTTCAGACACGATAAAGATATCCACCTTCAAACGGCTATCGCGCTCTTTGGAGAGGATGATGCACCACACAAAAGAGCCGTAGCAAAGACGGTCAATTTTGGGTTACTCTATGGAATGGGGCAGAAAAAACTCTCTGAGACGCTTGGAATCTCCACAAAAGAGGCAAAAGAGATTATCGAGAAGTATTTCGAGAGCTTCCCGACGGTGAAACGCTACTTTAGAAGCATAGTCGATAGCTCAAAAGAGCAAGGCTATGTTGAAACGCTCTTGGGACGCAGGCGCTATTTTGACTTTGCAAACGCTTCGCCGATGTTCAAAGCGGCATATGAGCGCGAATCGGTAAACTCGGTCTTTCAAGGGAGCGCAAGTGATCTTATCAAGCTCTCTATGAACAAGATAGACAAAATGATAGAGGAGCAGAAGCTCAATGCGAAGATACTCCTTCAGATCCACGATGAGCTTATATTTGAGGTCGATGAGAGCGAAGCGGAGCGTTTGGCGGAGCTCTTTAAGGAGGTCATGGAGGGTATCATGCAGCTTCACATTCCGCTCAAGGTGAGCTGTAATATAGGAAATAATTGGGGAGAGCTTAAATAGGTTGTTTAAATGAGTGAATATAAGTGTTGTAGGTAGGTCGAATGTGATGACATTTGCGCCACTTTTAGTTTAAATAGAGTTTGAATTGATTACAATCACTTCATATTTAGGAGTTTATGCAGCGTATCAATGGAACAGTTCAGCACTCTCAGCATCATCCAGACACATGCGACTCTTGTTAACATACGAAAAGAGAGTGATTTCTTCTATGTCGAAGATGCCAAATCTTTTCCACTCAAGGCTCTAAACCAGCATCTTCATCCAAAGAGAAAACTCTATGTCACACTCTACCAAGAGGATGTGATAGACGAGAAGATATCTATCGCCTCTAGTATAAAATCCAAAAACCTTCTAAAAAATAGTCTGATGATCAAGCTCAAAGAGAGCGTGAATCAAAAGAGCTATCTCTTTAACTTTGAACCCGTGCATGATCAACAAAGCACCAAAACGACAACCTATCAGGTGGACGGCGTATATGAGAGTGACTATAGCCGATTATTGCACGGCTTGGGACACTTTAACGATATAGTCTCTGCCAGCACCGATAAATTTTCGTTCTTTGCGATCGCGCAGGAGTGCGTCAAAGAAGAGAGCTATTTTGCGGTGCATACCATGGCAGATAAGGTACTCAGCATCGTAGTGGACAGAGGCGAGATACTCTACAGCCGTAGCAATACGATCGTCGCGAATAATGCCGAGATCCGTATCTTGAATATGGTGGACGAGATACG
>JACXUD010000122.1 GCA_014764025.1 Campylobacterota bacterium
TGAGAATTTTAGCATCTAAAATATCTTTTGAAGCGTGAAGCTGGGTTAAAACTCTCTGTAGGCTTAGCAGTGTGCTAGGAATTGTTTGCGAGAAGATGATCAAGTCGGGTCTGTAGTCGTAGATCGCGCTTAGTAGATCCTCATCCGGAGCGTTTGGATCAAAGAGAATCACTTCATAGCGGTATCTCTCAAGGGTGGCTTTGATAAGCTGCAGGCCTACCGTATGCAGCTCTTGACCGGCAGAGGTGATAAAGGCCTTTGCACTCTTTGGTTCGACCTTATCGTATCTCTTGTAGTGCTCCAAAATATTATGGAGCGTCGCAGTTGCAAGGTGCTCTTTGGCGACACTGATCTCGCTGAGCTCCCACAGCGTTCCCACATCGTGCATCGCCTTGGCTAAAAGGGTGTCAGTGATTTTTGTAAAAGAGTTAAAGGGTGTTTGAAGCGAGTCGATCAAACGGATCAATCCCTTTTCATCGCCCTGAAGAAGGAGGTTTCGTACCTCTAAAACATGATCATCGCTTTGAAGAAGGGTTCTCTTTTTGGCATGTGAGATATGCTTTTCATGCATTCTGCTCAAAAACCCGAAAACATCACAGATCTCTAAAGCGTGGGAGTGGTGCAGATATTTTTTGATATAGATGGTATAGATCTGAAACTCGGTCAAAAAGTAGCCTACGGAGATCTTTTTGCTCATATAGTGGCTGTAGCGCCACTCGAAAAAGCTGCTGAGCATCGAAGGAGAAGCAAGGGTTATAGAAGAGAGAAGCGTCTTCTCAAAAAGCAGCAGATCGTTATGCAGAGTATTCTCTCCAAGCGCTGCGATCACCTCTTTGACGGCTATCTCTTTTGCGCCGATAAGGTGTGTATAGACACCGTGGCTGATTTTGAACATATTGCTCTCAAGCGACTCTATCGATGCGAAGGTGATGCAAAACTGGTTCATCTGAGAAGCTCTAAAAACTCATGAAGCGGTTTTGGTTTGGAGTGATGGTACCCTTGCGAGTAGTCGCAGCTGTAGTGTTTGATCTGTCGGTAGATCTCTTCGCTCTCGACCCCTTCGGCTTGAACCTTCATCTTAAAGATCCTTGCAAGATTGATAACGGCTAACGTTATCGCGTTATCCTCTTCATTGTGCATCATGTCCCGAATGAAGGATTGGTCTATTTTGAGCTTATCTACTTTAAATGATTTAAGGTAGTTCAAACTTGAATACCCCGTTCCAAAATCATCCAGAGCGATATGAAACCCAAGAGCGTGGAGCTCATCGAACTTCTCTTGAGCGATGAAGGGGTTGTTGATGATCTGCGTCTCTAAGATCTCAAGCTCTATTTGATCGTTTTGGATTTGAAAATCTCGACAAAGGGTCACAAGCTTATAGGTGAACTGGGCATCAAAGAGGTGTGTTGCGCTAATGTTTATAGAGACCCTAAATGGGCTGTGCCCTATCCTCTGATTGATCGCACGCAAGTCGTGAAGCACCTTTTGGATGATCAGATATCCTATCTCCCTCTCCATCGAACCTTCGGCTATATGACCCAAAAACTCATTGGGGCTTAGCAAGCCCTTTTGCGGGTGATTCCATCTCAAAAGCGCCTCTGCCCCTACGATCTTATCGTCGGGCACCGATATGACGCTTTGATAAAACATGACGAACTCATCATTCTTGAGAGCGTTGCGGAGTTCGTTTTGAATAAAGAACTTATCGGTGACTTTTTTTGTCATCTCGTCTTTAAAGAGCTTGAAGTTCGCCCTGCCCGAGTATTTGACCTCATACATCGCGACATCAGCGCTCTTGACGAGCTCAGAGCTGTTCGTACCGTGGTCGGGATAGATCGCAATACCCATAGAGAGCGTCATGTGGAACTCGTTTTTATCGATGACGACGGGATCCTTCATCGTGTTTTTAAGCTTTTCGGCAAGTATTTTCACATCATTGTAGCTTTTGACGTCTTTGGCTATGATCACAAACTCATCGCCGCCAAGGCGAGCCAGCAGATCCTCGGCGCGTATGCTCTGCTTTAACCTTTTCGAGATATTGACAAGCATCAGATCCCCCGTATTGTGCCCATAGGTGTCGTTGACATCCTTGAACTTGTCAAGGTCGATAAAGATGACGGCGAGTTTCGTCGAGTTTCTCTTGCAGCTCTCAATAGAGTTGGCCAGCTGCGCTTCAAACTGCATACGGTTGGCAAGTCCGGTAAGCGAATCGTGATTGGCATAGAAGTGAATCTTCTGATCGGCCTCTTTGAGTGTCGAGATATCGCTGAAGATCGCTATATAAAACTCCTCTTCAAAACGTTTGCTCTCTATTTTTGAAATCGAGAGCCACTCCGGATAGATCTCGCCGTTCTTGCGCTTGTTCCAGATCTCCCCTTTCCAGCGCTTGTTGTGGATAAGATTGCCCCACATATTCTCATAGAAGCTTCTATCGTGGATCCCCGATTTGAGAATCTTAGGCGATTTGCCGACAACCTCGTCGCGAGTGTAGCCGGTTATCATCGAAAAGGCGTTGTTTATGGAGATGATCCTGTTTTTGTTGTCGCACAGCAAAATCCCTTCGGCCGAGTTTTCAAAGATGACGGCTGACTTCTGCAGCTCTAGTTCACGCTCTTTGACCAGCGTGATATCTTCACATATATGTATGATGTGCTCATCGCTTATGGCGTAAAAATGTGAGTTGAACCATCGGCCCTTTTTCTCTTTGGATATCTCGAAGGAGCCTAGTGTGCTTACGCTGCTTTGAACCTCTTCAAATGTGATGTTGCACTCCGGAAGATCATTAAAATAGACCTTGTCGATCGAGTCATTATGGAGATTATTGGCGCGAAGATAGTTTGTGTTGGCATAAAAGAGCCTGCCGGAGCTCTCAAAGATCGCGATTCTAGAGGGGCTGTGTTCTACGAGTTCGATAAGGTAGCTGTATTTGCGTTCAAGCATGCTTTTGTGCTGGATCTTCCCTATCTCATTTTCGATGAATTTTAGGAGCTTTAAGATCTCGAAGGGCTTTGTAAGAAGCAGATTCGCTCTTTGAGCCAGATCAAGAGCGCCGGTGAGCTCTTGGATAAGAAAAGGGGTTATGAGAATGAAGAGCACATCGGATGGAGCCTCTATGAGAGGAGAGAGCTTTGAGAGGAGTGATCTATTGGAAAAATCGGCGATGATCACCTCGAAGGGTTCGATATTTATGAGCTCGTCATCCCTTGTGAGATGGCATGTGACAACCTCGCAGCTCTTTTCTAGCAGCAGTTCATAGCTGCTAAGAAGCCTCTCGTTATCACACAGCAGCAAAACTTTCATGCGTCGCATCTTATTGGCTCATTAAAGGGAGTTTAAAACTGACGCTATGCTTCGTATCGTCGCTCATGAGCTCTAGAGGAAGTTTAAAGAGTTTCTTATATTGGCGTTTTAGCTCCTCGTAACTTCCTAGTTCGACGCTAAAAAGATCGGTATCGCCAAGCCCCGAGATATCTATGAGCAGATAGCGTGAGGATGCCGATCCCTGAAGCATTAAGCATACATCCGTTCGTCTCTCTTTTTGATAGATCTGCTGGATCTGGATCAGAGTAGATAAAAACTCGAAAATAAAAGTGAGAGCCTCTTTTGCCGAAACGTTCCGGATGTCGGTAGAGCTTTCTAGCCTATTGTCGATGATGATGTGGTACTCTTTGAGCGGTTTGGATAGAAGCAAAAGAAGAGCATGCAGCATATCTATAAAGTTCGTCTTCGAGGTGTAGAAGAGCTGTTTGTAGAAGTTCAGATGATCTTGCATCATGGTGTCTAGCTCGTGTATGCTCGTTTCGAACTCCTTAGAGAGTTTGTCTTTTCGATTTTGAGGAAGCTCCGCGTTTAGCAGGGTGTTTGCGATGACGTTGATCTCTCCAAGACGGTTTTTAACCTCGGTGGCTATATCAAACATCCCGATACGGAGTATGTTTATTTGATGAGTAAGATGCTGACCCAGATCGATCGATTTGGCATCGGCTATCCCTTTTGTGAGCTCCTGGATCATGGCAAGCTCTTTAGACTCTTTGGCGATTCGCAGATCCTCTTGGAGTTGGCTTGATTTGGTTATATCCTCAATGCTAAATACGGCTCCCATAAAGGCTCCGTTCACGTCAAAAAGAGGAGAGCCGCTCACGGAGATGAAGAGGCGTTTTTTATCGCTCGTCTGTATGGCGTGTTCAATATTATATACGGAATCAAAGCGTTTTTTGATCTGGGAGAACGGAAGCATCTCTTGCGGGAATGGCGTTCCATCAAGGGCGGTGATAGACCATTTGGCTGAATCGTAACTGCGGTTGACGAGCTCTTTTGAACTAAACCCGAAGAGCTTTTGGGCATTGGCATTCACATAGGTGAGCCTCCCGTTTGCATCGACCATCGTGATGGCGACCGGAGTGGTATTGATGATCGCTTCGGTAAGCTCTTTTTGTTTGCGGTAATCCTCGGTTTGCGACTTGAGCATCTGGGTAAGCTCTTCGAGCTGTCTTGCCTTAAGCTCTTTGTCGTCATAAAGCACTTTGAGCTCGCTATAGGCGGTTTGGAGCTCCTCGTTGGTGCTTTGAAGCTCCTCGTTGGTCGTCTCTAGCTCCTCGTTCGAGCTTTGGAGCTCCTCGTTTGAGGAGCTGAGCTCTTCATTGAGGCTCTGCATCTCCTCATAGCTTGTCTCAAGCTCCTCTATAACGTTTTGAAGATGTGATTTGGTGCGTGTTAGCTCAAGCTGCAGTTTGTCGATCGCTTGTGTCGAGTCTTCGTTTGAAGCTGCTATTGCTTGGATATCCTCCACATCCTCCGTTTGAAAAAAGAGCGAATAGAACCAATCGTCGTTTTTATCGTTTTTGATCGGCACGACTAATATTCGGACATATTTGGTGATGGTCTCAAAGAGCGTTACGCTTCTAAAGTGGGTCGTATTCTCCTTTTTGTTTTTTTGAACTTCATTTAAAACACTTCGAAGGTCAAGTACGAGCTCCTCTTTGATGGATTTGAAGATGTTGTTGCTGGTTCTGCCTTGGGGATGCGTGAGATATGGATTCTCCCCTTGAATGTAAACTATCTCGTTAGAGCTGTTGATGACAACGCATTTAGAGAGGATATGGGTGCGCGTCGCTTCGACTATCTTATCCTCCAGCGCCTCCTCTTCGTTTTTAAAGACTTCATGCTTGGCCTCGTTATAGCCTTTGTAGGTCAAGGCGTAGTTATAGAGTCTCGGCGGCTCTTTAATGCCCGTATATTGTGCCTTGAAGAGCTTTTCGTTCTTCTCTAAGGGAATAAAGAGGTCAACGTTTTGACCTATGGTCTCCGACTTCCCGAGCAAAAGGAGCCCGTCTTGCTTCAGCGCATAGTGCACGATCGGAAAGAAGCGGTTTTGGAGTGTTTGATTGAAATAGATCAGCATATTTCTGCATGAGATAAAGTCAAGACGCAGGAATGGAGAGTCGCTGATGATGTTGTGTTTAGAGAAGATGACAAGCTCTCGAATCGATTTTTTCACCTCGAATTGATTTTTTAAAATCGTAAAGTATCGCTGAATATACTCTTTTTTCATATTCACAAGATTTCATATTCACAAGACTTGTTTCGGCGTAGATGCCGGTTCGAGCTATTTTAAGCGATTCGTCGTCGATATCGGTAGCGAATATCTTGATTTTGTATTTATTGACCTTCTCTTTAAGAATTTCGCAAAGCATGATTGCAAGGGAGTAGGCCTCTTCCCCGGTAGAGCATCCGACAACCCAAAAACGTATCTCTTTGCCTTGCTCTTTCTTGGCAAGAATCCCTTGGATATGAGACTCTATCTTCTCATAGACATCCTTGTCGCGAAAAAACTCCGTAACGCCAATGAGAATATCATGATAGAGCGCATCGACCTCATCGATATTCGATTTTAAAAAATCGACATAGTCGCTGAGCGTGTCGATCTTGAGCGCGGCTAATCGGCGCTCTATCCTGCGTATGAGGGTCGTTTTTTGTATTGAGAAAAATCGACCCCTCGCTCCTCGAAAATCACTTTATAGATTTGTGAAATAATGCTCTCGTTAATCGAATCGCCTACATTTTTCCCAAGATTGCGGATAATGCGTTCAATCTCGCTTGAGAGGTGATCGATTGGAACGACGATATCGACCTTGCCCGTATTGATCGCAGAGACAGGCATCCCGTCATACTTCGATGTTGAGGGTGATTGGGCAATGGTGATCCCGCCGGCAGCCTTTATGGCTCTGATACCAAAAGCACCGTCACTTCCCGTTCCCGAGAGAATGATACCGAGCGAACGGTTGCCGAAGCTCTGGGCGAGGGAGTTGAAAAAGAAGTTTACGGATGGCTTTGGGCCATAGGTCTGCTCGATGTTTTTGAGGTAGATTTTACCCTTTGAGAGATATACGTCGGTATTTTCGGGGGTGATATATATGCTTTGAGGCTTTATGACCATCCCGTTGTGAATCTCTAGCACCGGAATTGTGGTGACGCGGCCGAGGAGTTCAACCATCATGCTTTTATGGGTCGGGCTTAGGTGCTGGGCGATTATATAGGCACAATTATCAATGTTCTTTAATTTTGAGAGCATCATCTGCAGTGCTTCTAAGCCCCCTGCAGAGGATCCGATTCCGATGACGACAAGCTCTTTATCTTGCATGAAATTCTCCAAACTCTTGCGAATTGCTATTCACTTTGGATTATACATGAATAGTTTTACTAAAGCATTAGCATTTGTTCATAGAAACATTTTTAAGACGACTTAGATGCTGCGGTGAGACCGAAATATATGACGCTATGTGATACTGCGGAGCTATATCAAAGATAAGCGGCATCGTTTCGAGTAGATGCTTATACCTTTTATAGGCACTTTGGGTTAGTTGTATAAAATACTTTTCATGTAAAAAGGCATAGGCGATATCGACTACTTTGAGATGAAGACGAAGCCATTTAGCGTGGATATGATAGAGCTTTTGCAGTTCGCTTTTAGAGATGCCATATGGGGTGCATGGCTCAAGCGCTTCGAAGCTCAAGAGCGAGGGCTGATCCGTCACATAGCTGCGGTAGTCTATCACGTAGAGATTGCTAGGGTGGGCCTGCGGGCGGTTAAAATAGAAGTGCCAGGTGATATCCCGGCCCTTCTCATCGATGTAGAAGCCGCGTGCAGAGCCGTTTCGAATGAAATAGATATCTTGATGTATCAGTTCGCTTGCATGAATGATATCGCCTTTGGCGAACTCTCTTTTTGTTAGCAGGGACTCAAAGGCAAGTCGCTCAAAAGGAGAGACATCAATAATCGACGCAATAAAGTCGATAAAATCGAGAGAGTTATGCACTCTTGCCCTTTGATTCGCCGCTGCGATTTGATGAGCTTGTACCATAGGACATTATGAGCACAATAGCTGATTAATTATAGCGAATTAGATCAAAAATTGTGAGACCATTCTGCTTAAATTCGCTTCATCCAAAGCACCGCTTACTCTATGCACCTCTTTACCCTCTTTAAAAATGATGATGGTAGGAATGCTGCGAATACCAAAGCGAGCACCAAGATGCTGCTCCTCTTCGGTATTGACTTTTGCAAAGAGCGCTTTGAGAGGAAAGTTCGTTGCACTTTTGGCAAAGTTTGGTGCCATCATCTTGCAAGGCCCACACCAAGGTGCCCAAAAATCAACGATGACCGGCAGATCGCTGTTGGCAACGACCGTATCAAAGTTGGCATGTGAAAGCTCCATAGGTCTTGTATCTAACAGAGAGTTTTTGCACTTGCCGCAGTTGGCTTTTGCGTAACTCTCTTTTTTTGGAACGTTATTGACGCTCAGACAGTGTTTGCATACGACTCTCATAAATCTCCTTTAAAGCACCACGGCAAGGATAGCGCCGCGTCTATAGATATAGATGCGTTTTTTATTTTGATTTGCGGTGGCTCTTTTAAAATCTTCCAGATCGCTTATCTCTGCGTTTTCGATCTGAATTATAATATCTCCTTGCATAATGCCGGTAGATGAAGCTGGTGAATCCTTCTCTATCTCTGTGACGATCACCCCTTTGACATTCGCACCGATCCCGTATTGATTCTTCGCATTTTTATCAAGCGGAGCCACGCTAAGACCTTTGTAGGCGTAATCACCGCTTAAAGATGATTTTGAGTTCTCCTGTGAACCCAGCTTCACCTCTTTTGTGATCTCCTTTTTATCTCTTAGCAGCGTTACTTTGATGGTTGCATCCGGCGGGTACGTACCAATGATGTTTTTGAGCTTGCTGGCGCTATCGATTTTTTTACCGTCAATCGCCGTGATCAGGTCGCCGCGCTTTAGGCCGGCTTTTGCAGCGGGCGTGTCATCCTCTATGGATGTTATAAGTGCCCCGAATCGGTTGTTATAAAAGCCGCTCATATCATCACTAACGTTTGTTATTGCCACGCCCAAGTAGGCACGTGTGAACTTGCCGTTCTCTATGAGCTCTTTGGCGATGGAGCTGACCATGTTTGAGGGTATCGCAAAGCCGATCCCCACATTGCCGCCGCTTTTGGAGATGATGGCAGAGTTGATCCCGATGAGGTATCCTGCCGAGTTGATAAGCGCTCCACCCGAGTTGCCCGGATTGATTGAGGCATCCGTTTGGATAAAGTTCTCATACTCGACGATCCCTACACTGCTACGCCCCGTTGCCGAGACGATTCCCTGTGTTATGGTCTGCCCTACTCCAAAAGGGTTGCCTAGGGCAAAGACCACATCTCCGACCTTTACGTCATCCGAGTCATAGAAGCTGATTGCATCGGCACTCTTTATATCGATCTTGATAATGGCGATATCGCTTTTGGCGTCTCTGCCGATCACTTTGGCATCATACTCTTTTTGATCACCCGTTATGCTGACCTTGATCTTATCCGCTCCCTCAACCACATGGTTGTTGGTCACTATGTATCCGTCTTGAGAGATAATTACGCCGCTGCCTAAAGAGCGCTCTATCCTCTCTTGAGGCACACGCCCGTTATCATACCCGCGGAAGAACTCTCGAAAAAAAGGATCGTTCATAAAGGGGTTTGCATAGATCTGATTCTCTACGCTTTTTTGGGTCGAGATATTGACTAACGATTTTTGCGCTTTTTCCAATACGGTGTTATACGAGAGAATTTTTGTTTGAGAAGCGGGAGTTTCGCGCTCTAAAGATTTTGGAGCGAAGTTGAGTTCAATGCTCTCTTTAGAGTAGAGCAAAGAGGCTGCTAAGATAAACGACAAAACGATTTTATTCATTTCTTTCTCCTTGATGTGATGAAAAAAAAGTTTAATACGAATTGGTTTATGAAGTGTAAACACGCTTTGTGTTTATATGGTCTCTGATCGCATAAGGAAGCTCAATTACTGCGCGTGTGTATCCATCTTCGCTGATAATGGTTATCTTACCGTGCAGATGCTCTTCTACGATAGTTTTACACATATAGAGGCCAAGCCCTGTTCCGTTTTTAGATTTTGTGGAGAAGTAGGGCTCAAATACGTGAGCTAGAGTCTCGGGAGAGATGCCGCCTGCGTTATCTTCTATGTAGATCATAAGATGGTTCTTCTCTAGAGATGTCGTGACCTCTATATACGGATTTTGAACACTGCTCTCTTTGAAAGCATCTACGGAGTTTTTGAGTATGCTGATGATAACTTGGATCAACTCATTTTGATATGTCTCGATCTGTAAAGCCGGATCGATCTTCTCGCGATACTCTATCTCGATGAGCTTCATCTCTCCTTTGAGCAAAATGGTCGATTTATTAA